>DATGGW010000092.1:0-5719 GCA_035308345.1 Ktedonobacteraceae bacterium
GTATGGGGCTTTCAGAGAAGACCGCGCTCGCGCGCATACATCACAGCCTGAGTTCGGTCGCGCAGTCCCAAACGACTGAAAATGTTGGATAGGTGATTTTTCACGGTCCCCTCACTGATTACCAGAGAATCAGCCACCTCCCGATTGGTTGCGCCCCGCGCAATTAAACGCAAAATCTCCCTTTCTCGATTCGTCAAGGCTGCTGCATCGAGCGAGTCAGCGGCGCTGTGTCTTTTCGCGTTGGGAAGAGATGGCATGCTCCTTTCTTCGGCATCGCCCGGCTTCGCACTCTTCGGCCCGTCGTACGTTTCGATCATTCTTTCAATCACTGACGCATCAAGCTGATAGATCCCCTGAGAGACCGCACGGATCGCATTTGCCAGATCTTGCGCCGGAAGGTCTTTGAGTAAGTATCCGCGTGCTCCCGCTCGCAAGGCGTTTCTGACATACTCATCGTCATCGAAGGTCGTCAGCATAAGAATATAGGAGGAAGACATCTGTTTGAGGATCTGAACCGTTGCCTCTACACCGTCCATTATGGGCATGCGCACATCCATTAAGATGACCTCAGGTTGCAGCGTCATCGCTTGTTCCACCGCTTCTTGTCCGTTCGTTGCCGTCCCTACCACATTGATTCCCTCCTGCATACGCAATAAAGAAGCTATCCCGTCACGGACCAGTTGCTGATCATCGACTATCAACACACGGGTTATGGAGAGAGGTTCTTCTTGATTCGAAGTCGTCATACGCTCTTCCTCCCAGAAATTGGTAGTCCCTCCTCCAAAACAGCTATCTCCTGCAGCGCATCTCTTTGGAGAGGCCCAGTCAACCCTGTTCTCGTCACTGTAACCAGGAGGGAGGTACCGCTCCCTACCTGGCTCTCTAGATGGAAGGTTCCCCCTATCAACTCTACGCGTTCCCGTATTCCCCGCAGGCCATACTCTCCCTGTGACGCAGCCTGCTGCGGGAATCTCTGTCTGACATCAAAGCCACATCCATTATCACGCATGCAAAGGCGTGCCTCTGCCTCAGTAAAATAAAGACCGGCCTCAACCCGGCTGGCCTGAGCATGTTTCTGGATGTTCGTGAACCCTTCTTGAGCCACACGATAGAGCGCCATGCGTACGGCAATGGGAAATTGTTCCTCGCTGCCGCTCGTGTCGAAGTCAACCGTCAGCCCAGTCGCGCGCAGCTGGTCTATCAGAAGCGTTATCCCCTGGATGCAGGCAAATGGCTCGTGTTCGGTTCGCAGCGCACGGACCGAGCGGCGCACATCCTGCAATGCCTCGCGCACCACGCGCTTTGCATCGCTTATCGCTTGGAAAGCTTCCTGAGGCTGTTTATCATAATACACTAGCGCCTTCTCCAACTGCACGCTGATAGCGATGAGCGCATGGCCCAGGCCATCATGAATGTCGCGTGCGACCCGATTGCGCTCCTCTATAGTTGCAAGTTCGGCGACCCGTTCGGCATACATCTGGAGTTGCCGGTGAGCATGTTCCACTTCCGCCAGTAACTCCTCAGCTCGGATGCGGCTGACCTGCTCTCGGACGTGACCCGCCTTTTCGAGACCGACAATTCGTGCCATGAGCACGACGAAGACCACCGCCAAAGAAAAAGTGATAGCTAGAAAGGCAGATAGGGGTTTCAGGTACCAGTATGGATCATGGAGCCATGCCGGAACAAGATAGGCGGCGATGGCAAGTGCAGCTATCGCATAGCCGGTCCTATTCCCGAAATAGACGACCGCAAGGTAGGGAGGGAGAAGAAAAAGAAAAGGCGTGAAGTTCAGCCCCTCAAGCAGTATGGCGCAGACAATGAGAACGATACGCCCGGTGAAGAGGAACACAGCTGCTCTCATTGGAACCTGGTCGCCATAGCGCCAGTATTCCAGGCGATCAATGAGGAGCAGGGTGAGTATGACGCTCGCGAGCAAAAAAACGCGCCACCATACGACGCTCGCTGGGGAGGGTAGAAAGGCGACGATGAACACACCAATATAAAAGGTGGAGGCGAGCCAATCAAATGCTTTGGGCATAAGCCACCAGAGCCTCTGACGTTTTTGTCTCTCGGTAAATAACTGCACGTTTTCTTGCATGGCACTGTCCTCACCCTTTGATTCTCTGGCCTCTTTCAGGAAGAAGCATACACGAAAATCTCTCGGCTTTACAAGATGTCATTCGGCGGTAGGCCGCAGTCGATAGACATAGGACGATTGGCTATGTGCCTCTATAGCGGCACATTGAGAGAGAATAGCCCGTTCGATGCCAGAAATGGTTCTTCTTTCACTCCATCACAGACGCTCTTTTTGGCTATGCTTGCATTGAACTTGTTGGTCGTTCAATACACTTCTCAAAGGAGTATTCGTCATGAAGATACACCTTCTCAAAATGTCAGAACAACAACCGACGGACTACGCTTTCCCTGAAAAGGCACGAAGGGCCTCGAACACCTCGGCGCCATCCCAAAAGAGGCGCGATCAAGAAGACCTGAATAGAAGACCTTCCTTCTTTGGCCGCGTTCCGGCGATAGTATGGTCCGGGGCAATGGCTTTTGTGCTCGCCGTCGGCACTGGAGGGATCTGGACCGTATTGCTTACGAGCAACCTGGCAACAAGCCCGGCCATTCCATGGTCAGTCGCTGTGATGGCTCTGTTCTTATGGACAATGTGGCAGTACCTGGGCGGCAGGTGGTGGCCGCGTAGTACTTCGCAAGCGCGGCGTCGCTATCTACGAGCCCGATCATTGCCGGGCAGAGTGTTCGCCTGGGCTGTGGCGGCAGGCTTGCTATCGACTATAGCCCTGGTTGGGTACTGGATTGTGTTGCTCCAGGTGGTGAAAATACCTACTCGTGTTCTTCCGAATTTCTTCAGCTACCCGCCGCTCACGGCGATACTTGTGCTGATAATGGCCTCGCTCGTCTCTTCGCTGGCGGAAGAAGCCAGCTTTCGAGGATACTTCCTGGGCACGCTGGAGCAAAGAATGAGCGGTCCGGTTGCCATCGTGATTGCAGCCTTGCTGATTTCGCCTGGACATAGTCTGACTCAGGGGTTCTTGTGGCCCATCATGCTATGGTACTTTTTCTCGGATGTGACGTTTGGGGCAATGGCCTACCTCACGAAGTCGATTCTTCCGAGTGCCCTTGTTCACAGTATTGGTCTACTGATCTTCTTTACCCTGGTATGGCCGTATGATGCGCAACGGCGCCAGATCTGGGAAACGGGTGCGAACACCGGGTTCTGGATTGCTGCCGTGTCGGCGATCATCTTCACAGTACTGGCGCTCCTGGCCTTCATCCAACTGGCGCTGGTCGCCAAGCAGAGGAAGCCGTAAAGGGGTTGGTCTTCTTATCTTCTTTGGACTGTCGCATTGCTAGTGGTCTCCTGGGATCCCATCCCAGGGAATAACTTTATTTTACTCGTAATACCCGTTCAAGGGTTCCAGAAGCAGTTTTGGGAACAACTTAAATTTAAATTAATCTCATATATCCGAGCGTAAAAGGTGCCCATTTTGGGAACGACTTTATTTCTCTTCTACAGTTCTTGTAGAAACGAAATAAAGTCGTTTGTGTTTCTAGCCCAAATCCTGCACAATTTCCTGAGCGGCACGCACGCCCTCCCTGGCTGCGCCTTCCATAAAGCCCTGGAACTCGACTGAGCAATGTTCGCCCGCGAAGTAGATCGGCCCCTGGCGTGTGCCCTCGTAGCCGCCGAAGTGTGTGCATTGCCCGACGCGCCAGCATGCGTAACTGCCGAGAAGATAGGGATCGCCGGTGGCGTAGCTCAAGGCGGCCCTGCCGGTGTAGTGAGCGCTGATACCTGGGAAGACACGCTCCAATTGCTGCAGGCAGTTGCGAGCATAGCTCTGGACCTTCGCCGAGTCGGATGTCGTGGAATAGGCCGCCGGTGGCGCATACGCGGCTCCTCTCTGCCCGCTCGTATAATCGACGAGCAGCCCGCTTGAGCCTGTTTGACCAATGGAAGCGTCCCAGAGCGTCTGAATATCCAGGTCCGTGATGATAAAGCCGCTGTGAGCGCGGGGCCAGGAGCCATCCTGGAACCAGTAGGGCTGGTCGAACTGCAAGAACAGCTTGGAGATCGTGCCATAGCCAAGCTGCTCGATGGCCGCTTGCTTCAGGGAATCAAACCCGGCCCGCCGGTAATCAACGCGGCGTAAGGTGCTGAACGGTAGGGCGAGAAGCGCGCATTCGCAATGCACTTCCGATGAGCCACCGGCAGTGGCGAACGTCAAGGTAAGCGAAACGTCGCTCTTTCGTTCGAGCGCCACCAGTTGATGGCGTAAGTGGATGCAACCCTCCGGCAAGCTGCGAGCCATCGCGAGCGGCAGTTGCTGGTTTCCACCTACAATTTTGCTGCTTCCCTGCAGCGGCCGGGAAGTGGTCGAACCGCTCGACGGGTCTCGCGAGCCGAACAGAGTGAGCAGGTTAAGCGAACTCTGCTCGCGCGTATCCAGGCCGAAGTACCCGCTACAGGCGTTCTCCAGCAGGTGGCCCAACGGCCCGTTGTGTCCATCCTCGACATACTGCTCAATCCAATCATAGACACTCAGATGGTCAAGCCGGTACGCCGTCTCCGTGTAGTGAGAGTAGGTCGTGGGGAAGCCGACCTCCTGCGCCTGCTGCTGCAAGAGTGGCGCGAGTACCTGCCAATCCCTGGCCAGTTCTTCCGCGCCGTAATAGCGGTCGCACAAATACATGACGCTTTGCGAGCGATCCCCCCTTGCCCGCCCCAGGTCTACGGTCCTGAGGCCGAAGCGTTTGATTAGCTGGTGCAGGGTCTCATGGTCGCCATCAATGAACTCGCCACACCACTCGCTGACCATACCATCGGCCCAGGTGATAGCATCGGAGTGCATGCGACCACCGATACGGTCGGACGCTTCGTAAATGCTGCACGAGAGACCGGCGTCCTGCAGGGTCACAGCCGCGTTGAGTCCCGCAATTCCTGCTCCGACGATAGCGATCCGGGGCATGGTTCTTCTCCTATCGCGATCACTAGAGATATATGAACATGAGATAGTAATACTCTATCACACGGACAGGGCCTTATATAAACAGGCGCCAGGGGCGTTGCCTTTGCCAGACTGATTGGCTCATACGCATCCTCACTGATGTGAGATATGATAGGATGAAGAGTATGTATACCGAAAGGGGGATCCATCGTGCAAGAGGCTGTGGTGCCGGTACTTACCTCCTGGCAAAACTTTTATGTCATCATCGGCTCCTCTGCCGGGGCGCTGACCGGATTGATGTTCGTGGTGATCACCTTGATCGCGGGAACTCAGACGCGAAGGTCGAGTGAGCCGATTGCGGCTTTCAGCACGCCAAATGTCGTGCATTTTTGCGCCGCGCTCCTCATCGCCGCGCTTCTCTGCGCGCCCTGGCAGGTCCTCTGGAATGCTGGTTTGCTGCTCGGCCTCTGCGGCCTGGGGGGAATGACCTACGTCGCCATAGCAGCACGGCGTGTCCGCCGTCAGACTGCCTATACACCGGTGCTGGAAGACTGGTTGTGGCATACGGTCCTTCCGCTCGTCTCCTACACGGCACTCGTCGTCGCGGCGATTATGCTCCCAGGCACTCCTGCACTGGCGCTGTTCGTCATCGGCGGTGCTACGGTGCTGCTCCTGTTCATCGGTATCCACAATGCATGGGATAACGTTACCTACATTGTCGTCGAGCTATCCGAGCCGGAGAACAAGAG
>DATGGW010000093.1:0-8432 GCA_035308345.1 Ktedonobacteraceae bacterium
GTTACACGCCCCGAATTGAAACGCAACTGGTTGTTACAGCAGCTTGTGGCCGACCTGCGCAATGAAAACGGCTCGTTTGAAATTGAATATGATCGCTATCCTCTGATTGGTGATGCCTGCACCGGCCAGGATTTCTATGGCGAGCCGCGCTATTATTTTATGCCGGATCACGGCGTTTTTGTGACGGGTCTTATACGTGATATCGCCGCGCGCGCGCGTATACGCCTGATACGTATCCTCAATGACTTTGGCGCAGGCGACATTTATAATCTCTTTGCTGCTCTGACCGACCTTGAGCAAGAAGTGGTCTCCGGCTCGATTCGCCGCCTCGTCGTAAATCTTAGCCTGTGCATCATGCCTGATATTCGCCGCCTGCCCTATGTCTGGTTCGACCACCGCCAGTGGCCAAGCACGCAGCTGTCGAGCGCGGTGCGCGTGCTGACGCACATCGAAGAGGGTTTGCGCCTGCTCTTTGAAAGCTTGCATGCTCAGGGCGTGTTGATTGTGGCTGCGGCCGGCAACGATTCTCTGCCATTTAGAAAACAGAACCAGAAACCCCGCGCGCCGCGCGCTCCAGCCCGGTATGAGACAACATTGAGCGTCACTTCTGTCAACAGCCGCTACGCCGCCTCACAATTTGCCAACGCTGCCTGCATGCCACCTGTGAACGGGGGCATCGCCACTTTCGGCGGCGATGTATACGGCACGACGGATAGTAGTGGTTTACCCGACGCGGTGCGCGGCCTGTATATCTCCCCCACCTTCCCCAACGGTGAGCAAAATACCTCAGGCTGGGCAGACTGGCGCGGCACATCCTTTTCGACTGCCATCATCAGCGCGCTCGGCGCTCATCTCATGGCTCAGAACTGGTCTGCGCCTCAAGCCATCACGCGCATTGCTGCTGGCAGGGAGCGGCGTACCGATAAATTATATGGAGCGAGTCCTGATATACCTGATTTGCTGGCCAATGTGATACGAGTAAGACAACAGCATGGTTTGTGATGTTGAACCTTGACGCTTCACTTTGTATAGCTTATAATACTGGCAAGTGGAAATGTGAACAACGTCCCGGATATCCGGCGATATCTGTATTATCATTCGGGGGCTGATACTTCAACCCTCTTGAAAGAGGCAAAACATATGATTGAGCAAACTCAGCAGTCAACAGTTGAGACGAGTATCCTGAGCATGACTCCTACCG
This sequence comes from Ktedonobacteraceae bacterium, assembly GCA_035308345.1. GTDB lineage: Bacteria > Chloroflexota > Ktedonobacteria > Ktedonobacterales > Ktedonobacteraceae > CF-113. Next base: position 1,202 of record DATGGW010000093.1, read on the forward strand.
CAGCCGGTAAGGTGCATGAATTGCTGTCCCAGGAAAATGATCCCAGCCTTGGCCTGCGCATCTTCGTCGCGGGCGGTGGCTGCTCAGGACTCCAGTATGGCATGACCCTCGATGAGGAGCAGGATGGCGATACTGTCATTATGCAAGAGGGGTTCAAAGTACTGGTTGATGAGATGAGCATTGGCTATATCAACGGCAGCGAAGTTGACTACGTGGATAGTCTGATGGGCGCGGGATTTACTGTCAATAATCCCAACGCGGTTTCTAGCTGTGGCTGCGGGCATTCATTCAAAACATCCGATGGTGGCGGTGAAGCGCGTGGCTGTGGCTGCGGTCACTAATAGTTACCATTAACTGCACCTCGTTTTCGTCACACATGTAACGAATTGGCGCATGCTTTGAGAAAAAAGAGACCTTTCCTTACGTATTACTAGTGGAAGGTCTCTTTGTTTTGTCTGTTGTTTGACAATAAAGGAGCATGAATGAGCAGACGTATTGCTTATCGTCCACGTTATCAACACACGCGGCCTCTTCCGCATCCCTCTCTTCGCTCTCACAAAGATTTTCTTCGTTATAGTTGGGTCTATCGACCGCGAACCATTCACTTTCAGAAACGCATACCTGGTCAGAGTTTGTTACTTATACCCTGGGGTTACCGGCTCACATGGAGGTCTATAGCGATCTAAATATCATCGTCAATTGGGGCAGTGCCTGGCTCGCTCATCATGCGTTTGACCAGCCCCGGCATATCACTGGTGAATTTGGAGTTGGCCACTACACGCTGCGCGCCGGCCTGGATAGCCCTCGCACGTGCCTCTAAATCCATGTGCGAGCCGAACGCCAGCACGGGATAGCCAGCGGCGCGCGCCTGGCGAATTGCCGCTTCCCAATCGATGCCGCTCATCGCTGTATTGACGACCACCAGCGCGGGTTTTTCCGCATCACCGGCGGTCAAGCCTTGTTCAAAAGCGAGAAGTGTGCGCGCCGTTTTGACTTCTATGCCGTGATGACGCAGAGTGTCGCGCATCTTCACAGCAAAGAAGAGGTCTTTTTCTAATGCAAGTATGGCTGTCAATGTCGTAGCTTTATCTAATCGTCTGATGGTTCATACACGGGTCGGCGGAAGATATCGGCCAGTTCCTGATTAACAACATCCAGGTTGGTATAGAGTTCTCGAGACAAGACATGATGCGTGCCATTGCAATAGGGCTTATCACACTGCTTGAGATGGCTGGTCTCGAAGAGCAGGTTGCCGCCTTCGACGCTAACCCAGATGTGCTTGCGCGAATATCCGTCTCCCCACTTGAGCAGCAGCCCATCGCGGTATTCATCGAAACGCCCCTGGCCGTAAAGATAATCGCGGTTGAACATATACAGTATCTCACGCACTCTGCTGTCCGCGATCACCTGCGCCGCTTCTGGCCTCATTTGCGTCGTGGCTTCCGGCGCCAGGTCTTCCGCCGGAATGTATAGCTCACGCGAAGAGTGCGACCCCTCGCGAATCATCTGCTGGATCATTTCTCCCTCGATATCCGAGAGACCATGACCTTGTCCCAAAATAGGAGCCTTCTTTGGCTTCTCGTTACGCTTATCGACCATGTTTTCGCTCCTTGCTAGTTATCAGGAAGGTATCCCTACTTACTGTACCACGTCCGCATACAGGATTGCTATTGAACATCTGCTCTTGACAAATGTTCTCATTGCCCGCTATACTTTCAGTGCATATGGTGTCGTTATTGTTCCTGTAAATGTTGCTGTAACTCGTTAAATAAAGAACGCATGTTCTATATTTATACTGGAATGTCGTGTGATAGGTGCCAGGTCAGCGAAAAACACCAGCCCAAAATGTAGCCATCGCCCTGGAGATTGCTGGCGGCCAATCAACTGCTGCGCTGGTTGATCGACGGGGCGTGATACACCAGAGTTGCTATGCCAGAACACTCCGGGGGCGTCCAATGACAGCCACGCTGGAGCCATTTCTGCGCGCAATTGATGATCTGCTGGCTCGCGCGGAGGCGCAAGGCTGGCGTGTTAGCTGCCTGGGAGTTTCCATTCCAGGAATGCTTGATGTGACCTCTCGCCGCTTGCGTGTTGTCCCCATTTTGCCTTCACTCAATAATCTTCCCCTGTGCGACCTGCTTGAAGCGCGCTACGGCCTGCCCGTTTGCTTGCATGTAGACGTGGATGCTGCCCTGCTGGGCGAGTATCACCTGGGAGCGGGTAAAGGCTTTCATCGCCTGCTCTATCTGACGCTCAACGCGGTGGTCGGCGCAGCCTTCGCCGTCGGTGGGAAGTTAGATCAATCAGCGCAGGTTGGTGTAGGGCATGTGGCGCATTTGCCTGTTGCAAACAGCGGGCCGCGTTGTAGCTGTGGCAAACGCGGCTGCATCAATTCGCTGCTCTCGCTAGAAGCCATACAAAAGATGGCGCAGCGCGCTCTCCAGCATGGCGAGGAGAGCAGCCTACTGCGGGGCCTTGTCCAGCGGGGATCGTTCAGCCCGCAGTTACTGGCCGATGAAGTTATGCAGGGGGACATGGTCGCCTTGCGCATCTATGAAGAGATTGGGCGTTGGTTGGGCGCAGCAGTTGCCAGGTATATTGGCCTCTTTCAGCCGGACGCGCTTATTTTAGGTGGGAGCGTGCTAAGCGCAAATGAAGTATTGTTTGCCAGCATCCAGAGTACCTTGACCATGCATGTTTCAACCATCACAAATAGCCCGGTCAGGATTGCGCTGGCTCGCCTGGGGAACGCCGCCGCCTTGATTGGCGCGACCGTACCACTTTTTCAAAAAAGTGGGAAATCTCTCTCTGTTGCCATGCCATCACCGGCGTACCCTGTATCGCCCCGGCGCTAAGCCTCTAAGTCCTCGAGCGCGATTACTTTGAATACTAGCGCAAGGACATAGTTACTCTGGGGATATAACTGCATGATTGCTGTGAGCAAGCGGCAGAGTAATCTCAACATGACTAATCTCTTATTATTAGGCCGTAAGAGCATGCGTTTGCTATACTTTCTAATATCGATATCGTAATATGCAGAAAAAAACCGGAATTCCGGATAGGAGGTCTTGCTTTATGTCTGATGACGTTATTTCGACTGCGACGGTAATTACTCCTGCCCCTTCCCGCATTGCGAAGTCGCACGGCTCGCTCGATGCTGATATCATCATCAAGAATGCCCCCGATCCGGTATTTGTTTCCGACCTGGAAGGGAAGATACTCACTGCCAACGACGCAGTCTATGAACTGCTCGGTTTCCGAACAGATGAAGTGCTGGAACAATCACTTTCGCGTTTTATCAGTCCTGAAGAGACGCGTGAATTTACCGCAGCACTGCGCGAAGTCATCGAGCGCGGCGCAACGCGCAATGCGCGCCTCAATCCACGCAGCTCGTCCGGCGAAATTATTCCTACAACCCTCAATGCGTCCGCGCTGCGTGACACGGATGGCAAAGTTATCGGCGCCATTGGTATCCTGCGCGATATGCGCGAACTGGATAAGGCGCGCGCCTATGCTGACAGCCTGATTAAAAATGCTCCCGACCCGGTATTTGTCTCCGACCTGGAAGCCAAGATTTTACAGGCCAACGATGCAGTATACGAACTACTTGGCTTCCGGCCAGATGAAGTGCTGGAACAATCGCTTTCACGTTTTATCAGCCCGCAGGAAACCCGTGAATTCCTGGCAGCTCTGCGCGAAGTGATCGAGCGTGGTGTAACGCGCAATTCCCGTCTCAATCCGCGCAGCGCCTCTGGTGAGGTGATTCCAACCAGCTTGAATGCCTCGGCATTGCGTGATACCGATGGCAAAGTCATCGGGGCTATTGGTATCCTGCGCGATATGCGCGAACTGGATAAAGCGCTGGCCTATTCGGATAGCTTGATTAAAAACGCCCCTGACCCGGTATTTGTCTCCGACCTGGAAGGCAAAATTTTACAGGCCAACGACGAGGTCTATGGACTGCTTGGCTTCCGGCCAGATGAAGTGCTGGAACAATCGCTCTCGCGCTTTATCAGCCCTGAAGAAACTCGTGAGTTCCTGGCAGCGCTGCGCGAAGTGATCGAACGCGGCGTAACGCGCAATGCGCGCCTCAATCCACGCAGCGCCTCTGGTGAGATTATCCCCACGACCCTCAATGCGTCCGCGCTGCGTGACACCGACGGCAAAGTTATCGGCGCCATTGGTATCCTGCGTGATATGCGCGCCTACGAAAAGGTCGTGCGAGATTTGCAGGAATCTAAATCCGAATTGCAGGAAAAGATTCTCGACCTGGAAAAGTTTGAAGAGGTAGTAGTCGGACGCGAACTCAAAATGATCGCGCTGGAGAAAGAGGTAGAGAATTTAAAGCGGGAGTTAGAGAAAGTGCGCCAGGGACTTGCCTAATGAATGAGCTGGAAGAATATACAACTCGGGCCATTTCAGCGAAAGAGATAGAGCTGGAGACTGCCAGGCGGGCATATAATAATTTGCTTGAGCAGAAAATGGCGCTGGAAATGCGTTTGCAACAAAGCGAGGAACGCCGCCGCGCTTTCATCCATATCCTGAGCGACCTGAAAACGGTCAATCGCAAACTGTCCGATCAGCGCAAGGCCATGATCCATATTCTTGCTGACTATGAACAGGATCGAAGCAGCCTGGCCGGTCAGACAGAGCACCTGCATAATTCGCGCCGCGCTCTGATGCATATTCTGCAAGACTCGCATCGTTCCAATCTCCGTTTAGAGAATAGCCGTAAAGCGATGATACACATCATGAGCGACCTGCGCGAGACGACGGAGGCGGTGCAGCACCGGGAACAGGAATTGCGTGAAAAGCAGGAACAGCTTGTGCAGGCGGGCAAATTAGCCACGCTTGGTGAACTGACTACCGGCGTGGCGCATGAACTCAATAACCCCCTCAACAATATCGGGTTGTTCATCGGCAATGCCATCGATCTGATAGAACTGGGAACAGCAGATGACGATCCAGAACGCATCTTGCACGAACTCTACAATGCTATGCAGCAAGTACGCAAGGCCACAGAAATTATTTCGCACCTGCGTATCTTTGGCCGCTCCGCACCGGTCAGCTTTGAGCCAGTTAGCATTCCGCAAGTGGTTGAACGCGCGATCTCGCTCATGCAGGAACAATTGCGCCTCCGCCAGATCGAGGTTCTGCTGCATTTTCCTGATGAGGAAGTGATGGTGATTGGCAACGCTATTCAACTAGAACAGGTTATTATTAATCTGCTGACCAATGCGCGCGATGCGCTCGCCACTGTGGCACAAAAAGTAATTACCATCACCTGTACTGTGGAGGCAGAGAGCGTAGATCTGCGTGTCTGCGATAGCGGCCCGGGTATTTCTGCAGATTTGGAACAGCGTATTTTTGACCCATTTTTTACGACAAAGGAAGTTGGAGCGGGAACAGGGCTGGGTCTCTCAATCACATATGGTATCATTAAAGATCATCAGGGTACAATCATAGTCGAAAGTCATCCCGGTGAAGGCGCTCACTTTTTGATCCAACTTCCGCGAACATTTCTTGATCAGGAAGGGCCCAGGAATGAATGAAATACCATATATCCTCGTCGTTGATGACGAGGTAGCATTATTGGAGGCGCTCCCTCAAGCATTGTCTCTCCGCCTGACTGCCGTCCAGGTGGATACATCAGACTCTGCCCTGGATGCGCTCAAGCAGATCCAGGAACACGATTATGATGCTATTGTGAGTGATATAAAAATGCCGGGCATGGATGGCCTGACGCTGCTGGCGAAAATTCAGGATCTGCGGCCAGAGACGCCGACGCTGCTGATTACGGGTCACGGCGAGCATGACCTGGCCGTCCAGGCGCTGAGAGGCGGAGCATATGATTTCATTCAGAAGCCGATTGATCGCGACTACATTGTGGCTGCATTGAGCCGGGCTATTCAAACGCGCCGCTTGCGCCGCCAGTTAGCAGAACACCAGCGAGCATTGGAGTTGCATGCGCTTTCGCTCGAGCGTGTCGTCGAAAATCGCACGCGCGAGCTTGTCGAAGCTAACGCGACCAAGGATAGGTTTCTTAGTATGGTTGCGCATGAACTTAAAACGCCAATAACCACACTAAAAGGGAGAACGCAACTTCTGCAACGCCAGGTCATCAAACGGGCAGAAGTAGACGATGTAGTAAGCCTGGGTCTGGAGGATATAGAGCGCTCGATCAAACGCTTGCAGTTACTTGTCGATGATCTGCTGGATGCCTCACTCATTGAAACGAATATGTTCGTCATTCATCGCAGGCGCTGTGACCTGGTTGAAGTTTGCCGGCGCTTCATTGATGAATATACAGCAGGAACTGGTCCCACTCTGCGCTTCGAGGCGCCGGGGGAGCCGATTGAGGCTGAAGTGGATGCCGAGCGAATTGGCCAGGTGCTGCTGAATTTGTTATCGAATGCGCGCAAGTATTCACCGAAAGGTTACCCAATTACAATTACGCTGCAACAGGTAGGATTCGAGGCTATTATCTCGGTTCGCGATATGGGAGTGGGCATTCCAGCGGAGGAAGTGGAGCACATTTTCAATCAGTATTATCGCGTACCGGGTGTTGAAGCACAATCAGGCTCACGGACCGGGCTGGGGTTGGGCTTATATATCGTACACAAACTGGTAGAGCGGCACGCCGGGCGCATCGATGTGCAAAGTGTTCCAGGTGAAGGCAGCGTCTTCTCGATAGTGCTGCCCTTGTTTGTCGATCCGACCACGCAAGAGGTCGATTCTTCGAAGCTTGTGCCCCATACTCAGGCAGTCTGGACGATTCTGCATTAAAAGGTCTTTTTTATGCCTCTACTGGCTATCGGCTTATTGCTCATCGCGGCGGCGCTGCATGCCACCTGGAACTTGTTTGTCAAACGCGCGAAAGAAAAACAGGTGATGATCTGGCTGGCGTTGATTGTCGGCGTGCTCTGTTATTTGCCCATTGTGCTGCTAAACCCATTGAACGTATTGAGTATCTGGCCGTTTCTTGTCAGCAGCGCGTGTGTCGAAGCAATTTATTACATCATGCTCATTCGCGCATATCAATTTGGAGATTTTTCGCTGGTTTACCCCATGGCGCGCGGCACAGCGCCCGCGCTGTTGTTCGTCTGGGCCTCACTTTTCCTCGGCGAACATCCCACTCTTAAAGGGGTAATTGGCATCTCATTAATTGTGCTTGGATTGGTCATCGTGGGCGGCAAAGTCTGGTGGTCACTGCGCAAGACCGCGAAGTTGA
>DATGGW010000094.1:0-5024 GCA_035308345.1 Ktedonobacteraceae bacterium
CGATAGGCGCAGTGAATGTGGGTAAGTTCTTGCAGGCGATAATGTTTTCCTTCGACACAGAGGTAATCGTGATACAGGCAGAACTCTTTCCCCCAACCGAATGCGCACACTACCAACGCGGGCTCGATAAAAGGGGCCCCTACCTTCCTCATCTCTCCTGTCCCTCCCCTCACACCACCTGACAATGACGTTCCATAATGCTAAAACGAGAGGACGCAGAGGAGGTAACGATCATTGATATATTCGTATATAGATATACTTCATATGCGGAGAGAGGTCTTGGGGCGATGCATACACCATCAACGTGGGCATGATAAATCGGGCCCTAGTATTTCGCGCGAAAACGCACAAGCCACGAACGCAGCATTGCGCCTCGCACCTGTGGCCAGAGCCGCTTCAAGTCTTTTTCCTCGGCCTCGCCCGGCAGATACGGCGGCGCACCCCAACGTTCGCGCACGAACAGATGGGTAATGCGCCATAAGGCAGTCTGCGCGCGCGGGAAACGCTGGCATAGTATGCTCGTGTACTCATAAGGGGTTTGCGACTCACGCGGCACCGCTCCTGATAAGCTGCCTAACCTGGAAAGACGCCAGTAGATACTTGAGATGAAGGTGGAGTTGGCATAAAGTTTGCTCAGTCTGTAGCGATACGTAGCCATAGCCAGCATCAATAAAGATGCCAGCAAGATTATCAGGGAAAATCCCAGGAAAAGCATGGCATGCGCCGCATCATTCGAGTTCGGCGTATTCGAACTACTCCCGCCAGAGCCGGTTGTTGGCGTGGGATGTTTCCCCTGGGCAGGATGCGTAGCCGTCGCGGTCGGCGTCGGTCTGACCGGAGTTGGCGATTGCCCTGCGGTCGGCGTCGGCTGTGAACTGGTTATATTGTTTATGGAAAAGCCCGGCGTTGGATCGAAATCTATCCAGCCGTGGCCAGGAAAATAGACCTGTACCCAGCTATGCGCATTATTGCCATCGACTTCCCAGGCATTGCGACTCGCATCAAAATGTCCCTGATTGAACCCGTTGACTATACGAGCAGGCACACCCAGCAGGCGAGCCATCATGGTCATGGCGGTTGCATAATATGTGCAATAGCCGCGACGCGTTTGTAGCAGCCAGCTTACGGCGTCTATATTTTCAGGAACCGGGGAATTAGATACAGAGTAGGTGAACTGCGTCTCATCGGTGAAATGCGACACGAGCATTTCCATAGCATCGTAGGTATTCGCGGCTCCCTTTGTCCATTGCTTGGCAACCGCCAGTACCTGCGGCGACAGATCGGACGGCGTTTGCAAGTAATTATTGTTGAGAACGCCATAGTTGGCATCTTGCTCCCAGAATAATGGGGCCTCACGCGGCAAGGGAACAGTCGAAAGTTCCTGAGCCGTGACAGCAGGGATGAATGAAATGACCTGGTAATGTTCTCCCACATTCAAAGGAGCCTGCTGTACCCAGGCAGTGGTCATGCCAATGCTATAAATGCTAATCGGAACGCTAAAACTTTGGGGTTGGTCTGGCGCAAAAATATAGGATTTAGTTCCACCCGGCGGATTGACCACTGTGATCGAGGTCTTCGCCTGCGCCACGGCGCCTACATCACCCAGGGGCAGCGTCTGATCGGGAGGAAATAACTGACTCTGGCTATTGGCGAGCGATGTCCAGGTGTGACCATCGAAATTGTCGTAGGTAAAACCCTCCAGGTAATGCGACTGTGGACTACTCGTGCTGGTATAGTAGAGTACCGGTCCAGTCGGCAGGTTGACATTGCCCGTGATGGTAAGTTGGTCGCCAAAAAAGTTCGTCGTCGCCTGATCTGACTGAAAAAGAGCGCCGGGATCGTTTAACGAGAACTGACCATGTGTCAAATTGACCCAGGCGTTATCGATAGCATTCCACAAAGAGACACCAGCAGGCGGCTGATCTACTGTAGGCAGCAGCAGGCTCAATGGGAGAATCAAGACGGTCATCAGCGCAGTCACTTGCATAAAGCGCGTGGTTATGCTGCGCAGCCACGAGCTGTCCGTATGCAGTCCCTCCTGCATCCAGTTGGACAACTGGTTGCTCAATTGAATGCGCGCGATTAACAGCAGCAGCGCGCCCAGTAATACGATCACCAGCGACGAAAGATCAACTTTCACGTACTGGAGATTCACGAGCAAAATCGAGCAATAGACCAGCGCGACCAGCCAGGGCAGGTGGGCGCGATAAATCAGCCACGCGCCAAAGTAGCCAAGAAAGAAACACAGGAAGGTAAGATAAAAGAGAAACACCATATTGCTGCTGCTCGCCAGGCTGCCGCCAATAACAGAGTGTAAGTCTGCAAGCAGAACCAGCCATGAAACTTGATAGGCAACGACACTCGTCAGCCAGATTGCCAACCAGTATCCGGCAAGGCAGGCGGCCAGGTGCAGGAAAACCTGCGGCAAACGTCGCGCTTTGGCGACCAGTAGACCTACCAGCAGGCCGGCTGCCGTGCCAAACAAGAGATTTGAATTGGCGCTTACCCAGCCAGTTGAGAGAATGGAGATTACGACTGCATACACAGCTATCGCCAGCAGGAACATTGACAACCAGCCCTCGGCAGGCGTCAGGCTCAGGTGAGGTTGTGCAGCGCGCGCAGCGGGTTTTACCGGCGCATATCGGGAACTCGTTGGTCGGACTTCCGCTTGAGGTGTCGTATACTGCGGGTGCTGCGCCTGTTCCATCCCCCCTGATCGAGGCGGCTGCATCAAACTTGACCTCATCTACATGCTCCTGCTAATAGTACGCTGGCGGACGCGATAAATCACCTTCACCATACCAACAATGGGTCAGAGGACGCGATAAATCGCGTTCCCACCATAATGTACGATACCGCTGCCGGGAAATCTATGACTTAGCTCACAGATGGGCGAGTCCATCTTTATTATGATACGTTAAAGTATAACAAATTAACGTGGATTTATCCAAAAGGGTCAGATTTGGCCTTACGACCGAAGAAGAGCAGCAGCAGAGATGCGCTGGTAGCCAGGCAGCACGCGCCGAAGACGAAGGCGGTCGAAAGGTTGACATTCGTTTGCAGCCAGCCTGCGATGGTCGGACCAATGCTATAGCCAATGCTCCAGGTGACGGAATAGAACCCGCTCAGGGTGGCGCGGAAACGGTCCGAGACCTGCTCCATCTCAAAGGCGGCGTAGACTGGCTCGATCAGTGTGCGCATGAATGAACGAGTGTATTCGCCGCCTACCGCCAGGAGCAGCGTTGGCGCAAAGCCTACCAGTATCATCAGTGGACAACTGAGGTACATAACGGTAGTGATGATGCGTAGTTTGCTCCAGCGATGCACAAACAGGGGCGCGGTCAGCGCGAAGATGCCTCCAGCCAGCCCGGAAATAGTAAAGATAATGCCCAGCGTTCCAGGCAAGAGATGGAAACGCAGCACGAAATAGAGCTGGATGAGCGCAACGACAGCCCCTTCACCCATGCTAAAGAGCAGATCGGGGATGAGCAACCTGGCGAAGAGCATGACTGGCAGCCGTTCTTTACGCGGGGCGGCTTTTGTGGGCGCGCTGGATTGAGCGCCGTGCGCGGCTTCTTCATTTTTGATAGCTCGTTCACGTTTCGGTTCGCGTAAGAACCAGAGCGGCAGGCCAAAGATAAAGGTACTCGAGGCGGCGGTCAGCACACCCCAGCGCAACGGAACGGGGCTGCCAGCCGATACATGCAGCACATGCCCCACAAATTCCGGTATCGCGCCTCCCAGCAAGTTACCCAGCGCGCCCACGCCAAGCAAAAGAAAACTATTCAGCGCGAAGACGCCGACGCGCTGGCTCTCCGTCGTGCTTTCGGTCAGCAGGGGTAGATTTGTCACCCAGTAAGCATTAGAGACTATCCCCTGCATAAACGCGCAGCTCAGCAGCCAGGGCGCAGATGTCCCCAACCCGATGCCCGCCAGGAACAATGGCGTCAGGATGGCGGTAGCGATCAGCACCTTTTTACGACCGATGCGGTCCGCCAGCATGCCAAGAGGAACCGCGCTGACCAGGGAACCAATGGCGGGCATAGCGCTTAACAGTCCGATAAAATCGGGACGATAGCCCAGGCTGTGGGCATAATAATTGACGGTCAGAGTCGAGATGCTTAGTTGAAAGCCCTTGCCCAGGGTAAAACAGAGCAAAAGATATACGTTGAACGGCAGGCGGGTGAATGCTAACAACGGGTTGCATTTCTGCGACGTAACAGGTGTCAGTTCTTGCTCCGGGGTACCGGGTACGAGGGACATGTATGCACTCCTGCTTGTCGCCAATGGGTCGTACATCATACGGTATCATACCGCGCAGCAATTAGACAATGGACAAAAGGACAGGAAGTGAGCAGGGAAACTTGTCGGGAACACCAAAAAGAAGTATACTTTGTCTTGATAAATGATTATGTTCGCTGGAGCGTCTTGACTGGCCGTAGATTAGATAAAACAGGGCAGGAACGGCCATGAATAAGCGAATCTTGCTTGGGGTCGATGCACCAATTTCAAATGCAACACAACATGCGCTGCGCGTGATCTGCGAGTTCATCGAGCAGGTCACACCAGAGATTCACCTTCTTCTCCTGCACGTAATTCCTGTTCCCAACATCTCTTCACCCGCGCTCGGTATGTACGTCGGCCATATGCAACCAGCGCCTTACACCCCCGATCAACACACCTCGGGCGAACTGGCCTTACGACAGGCGCGCACTGAATTAGAGAATCGCGGGCTCTCGCCAGCGCAAATCGAAACGCTACTGCGCCAGGGAACCCCGGCAGAAGAAACCATCAAGGCGGCGACAGAACTAGAGGTTGACCTGATAGTGATGGGCAGCCGGGGAAATAGCGCCCGGCAGCGAGTGCGGCGCTTCTTCGCGGGGAGCATCTCGCGGAGCGTTCTTGATCTTGCCACCTGTCCCGTTATGATTGTCGTTGCTCCTACCCCTATGCATATCAAACAGCCCCATGACCTTGTGAAATGGTATGAAGAGTCGATTACCCGTTACCTGCAAGAACATACC
>DATGGW010000095.1:0-13626 GCA_035308345.1 Ktedonobacteraceae bacterium
GTCGGTGCGTTCGATTTCGGCATTATGAGGTTTAATCTCATCCTGCGCAAAGGCGTAGGCGCTTTCATAAGCGAGTTGATGCTCTTCCGGGAGTTCAAAGTCCATCGCAGGTCGCTGTCCTTTCTGGCATGACAGTCAGTAGGGGCCCGATTTATCGCGCCCTATGCGTAAGTGTACGTTGCCAACATCGAGATTACAAGAGTAATTGTGTGTTAAACAGGGCGATTTAATAGTCACACGAGGTGAGATAGCATGGCGACCGCAAGGGATCGCCCCTACGATACTCTACGGACACAACGGGCATAGGCGTGTATAGTAGGGGCGACCCTTGCGGTCGCCCTGGAATGGAATCTCATCGTGTACATCATGAAGAATTTTCATCATACTCTCATAAATCTCCGCTATACTCTAAACGAACGAATGGTACGTGCAACCGTACAGGGTACGGGCGTGGGCTTGTCCCCGCCCTGGTCTCGTCGCTCGTGCAAAATATGGTATGGTCTCCCTTGTCCCCGCCCCGGTCTCGTCGCTCGTGCAAAATATGGAGTATACTATGCGCATCCTTGTAGCTGAAGACGACCCGCATCTGGGTCCAATTTTGAAAAAAGGCCTGGAGGAAAGCCACTACGCGGTTGACCTGGTGACCGATGGAGAAGAGGCATTGTCGGTTGGCCTGGCTGTTTCCTATAATTTAATTATCCTGGATATCATGCTGCCGCAGATGGATGGTTTTGAGGTATGCAAGCAGCTGCGCAATCAGAAACGCATGACACCGATTCTCTTCCTGTCGGCATTGAGCGGTCTCGATCACCGCGTCTCCGGGCTGGATATCGGGGCTGATGACTATCTGACCAAGCCGTTTGCTTTTCGCGAACTGGAAGCGCGGGTGCGCGCCCTGCTGCGGCGCGAAGGTCCCTCGAAAACGAACGCGCTCAGCTTTCTGGATATCACATTGGATACACGCTCGCATGAAGTGCGCCGCGGCGAGCGCGAGATTTCGCTGACCAGCAAGGAGTATGTTTTGCTGGAACTGTTCATGCATTATCCAGGGCAGGTTTTGAGCAGGGGTATGATAGCCGAACACATGTGGAACATTGATGCTGACCATCTTTCAAATGTGATCGATGTCTATATTCGCTACCTGCGGCGCAAACTGTGCGAGGCAGGGGAGCCGGATGTCATTCACACAATCCGAGGCTTTGGCTACCAACTCAAGGAGCCTTGATATGAGCAGGCAATGGCATCGCGTCTGGCCCCTGAACATTCGCGCGCAGATGATGCTGTGGTATTTCTTGATTTTCGCCATCTTGATCTTCCTGTTTGGCGCCGTTTTCTATTTCAATCTGAAAACCTCGCTGGAAACCAATGTTGATACGGAGCTTAAAGCGCATGCGCAGGAGATAGCCAGTGGCATCTATGAAGAAAATGGAGTGCTCGATGTGGAGGACATTACAGGCGTGCTGCCCGGATTGGTCGACCCGGACGCGCAACACGATGCCACGCCTTCAACATCAACTACTGCCACGAATCAAGGGCATCCGCATCAGGAAGACGTCGATGTGGATATTAGCCCGCTGGTGCGTATCCTCAATAACGATGGCAAAGCTGTCTATGCCTCGCCAGCTTTCGGCAACCTCGATTTACCATCAATAAGTGTGACACAATCTTTACAGGGCGATGCATGGGAAGGCACAGTTACAGCGAAAGATGGCCTGGATGTGCGTCTCTATAGTTTGCCTTTGCTGGATAAGGGTAAGGTCTACGCGGTCTTACAGGTGGGTGAGTCCCTGACATCTCTCAGCACGACGCTGCGCAGTGCAGTGATCGAGTTGCTCATAATCGGCTTATTTGTGCTGTTACTCAGCCTTATCGGGAGTTACTGGCTGGCCGCGCGTTCATTTGCGCCTGTCGAGAAGATGACCAGTATTGCCCGGCGCATCGAAGCAGGCGATTTGCACGAACGTGTGCCGGTGCCGCGCACGCAGGATGAGCTACAAACGCTGGCCCTGACTTTTAATGCTATGATCGAACGGCTGGAGAAATCCTTTGCTCGCCAACAGCGCTTCGTAGCCGATGCATCGCATGAACTGCGCACGCCGGTAGCAGCTATTCGCAGCATGATCGATGTGACGCTTGCCCACACTGCGCCCGTCACACCCAGCGAGTATATGACCGTCCTGCATGACGTAAACGCTGAAGCTGAGCGGCTGGGACACTTGATAAATGATCTGCTAGTCCTGGCACGTGTTGATGAGCACAAGGTGCCGCTTGAACGCGAAGCAGTGCGTCTTGATCGCCTGGTGGTAGATGTAGCGGCAACCATGGAACTGCTGGCAACGGAGAAGAATATCACCCTGGAAGTTGAGTCCGGCGAACCCGCTATCGTGCTGGGTGACGAAGCGCGGCTGATCCAGGTCATTATGAATCTGATCGATAACGCCATCACCTATACCAATGCCGGTGGAAAGATCATTTTACGAGTCCAGCTTAAAAGTGAAAACGTCTATCTCAGCATAAGCGATTCAGGCATTGGCATCGCGCCGGAACATCTTGAGCATATCTTTGAACGCTTCTACCGCGTCGATCCTGCTCGCTCGCGTGCGGCTGGAGGCACCGGCCTGGGACTGGCAATCGTGGATTGGGTTGTGCGTGCTCATGATGGAACGATCTCGGTGCGAAGTCAGGTGGGGCAGGGGACGACTTTCACGGTGCGATTACCACTATCGCCGCAGATTTTACAAAATTCTTACAAATAGAGAGCGTTCTTAACTGTTTTCTCATGAATAGTTGGTATAATCAGGGCATATTGCGCAGGGATACACTTAATGATATGAATGATAGCAGTAAACTGAGGTTAATCAGACAATGAAGCAAACGGGTAATAG
Source organism: Ktedonobacteraceae bacterium (assembly GCA_035308345.1). Classification (GTDB taxonomy): domain Bacteria; phylum Chloroflexota; class Ktedonobacteria; order Ktedonobacterales; family Ktedonobacteraceae; genus CF-113. The sequence goes on from DATGGW010000095.1 coordinate 2,886, forward strand.
AAATATCAAAGGGGGAGCCGCACAACCACCGGCCTATACGCAGCCGCCGATCAATACAAATAACCCTGGCGCCACTATAGACTCATCTCCCTGGTGGACAAAAGTACATCCTCTGGAATGGGCGCTCTTGCCGCTGCGTCTCTTTCTGGGCGTCACCTTCGTCTACGCAGGTATCCAGAAACTAACCGATCCGCAGTTCTTTAATCCGCGCGCCATAGGCTATATCGGCAAGCAAATCATCGGCTTCGCGAATGGTTCGCCCATCCATAATTTCCTGATTAGCCTGGTGCCCCATGCGCATTTTTTTGGCGTACTGATCATTTTAGGCGAAATAGCCATCGGTCTGGGTGTTCTGTTTGGTTTCCTCTTCCGCCCGGCTGCTTTCTTCGGTATGTTGCTTAGCCTGATGTTCTTTCTCTCCGCTAGCTGGCATGTCTATCCGTACTTCTATGGGGCTGATATCGTGTTCGTCTTTGCCTGGCTCACCATGTTGCTGGCAGGACCGCTGCATAGCGCGCTGCCCTCACTCGATGGTCTGCTCGTCCCGCGTTACCTGTCTACGCTCTCGCCGCAGTCCCAGGTGATACTTGGGCGCATCTCGCAAGTGCTGCTGGGCGTTGGAAACCAGGGCGTGATCGGCTATACGGGGCAGACTGCGCCGTTTCCGCTACAGGGAGCATACCCACCGGGAGTGCAGGGTGGTATGCCTGGAACACCGCAGTCTCCCGTGTATAACAGCAGGGTGAGCGGCTACCCACAGGGCGTGCCATACCAGGTGATGAACAACCGGGGCGCGCAATACCAGCCAGGTATGTCGCAACAGCAGAGACAGCCAAGCTACAAGGCTCAGATCGCAGCACAGCGGCAGTCACTGGAGAGCCGGCGCAAATTTCTGTGGGGACTGGTGGCCGGAGGTCTGGGTATGCTGGGCATCACGCTTGCCGCGAAAGTCTTGAACGTTGGCGGCGATGATGCAGCCACCGGCGGAAGTAGTGATAGTGGCGCGCAGTCAACCCCGAGTACCGGGAACGGCACGCCCTCAGGCGGCGGCTCATCTAACGCCATTGCCCAGGTGAGCGCGGTACCGGAGAACAGCGCCGTAACTTTTACCATACCGTCCAATGGCGATCCCGGCGTCCTGGTTCATCTGAACAATGGCAAGTTCGTCTGTTTTGATGCAACCTGCACGCACGCGGGCTGCCCCGTGTCCTATGATCCAGGCAGCAAGCTGCTGCTTTGTCCGTGTCATGGAGCCGAGTTTGACCCGGCTAACAACGCGGCGGCTGTCGCCGGTCCCACCTCTACGCCGTTGACCAGTGTGCCAATAAACATCAACAACTCGACGGGGGCGATCACACTGCAGTAGGGGACGATGAAGACGGGCGCATAAAACTTGACAGTATGCGCGACATAGTGTATCTTAGCTTTGCTACATTGACATCCGAAACGCAATGATCGGGAATAGTAGGCGTTGGCGTAGTCATACAGCGAGCCGGGAGAGTGCAAGCCGGTAGGTATTGCAACGTCGAACCCACCTGAGAGCGTCAGTGAAAAACTGACCGGAGCCTCACCGTTAGCAGGAGGAAGCGGTTTACAGATTGAATTGACCGCGTAAGCGGGGCTGTGCTGAAAAGTATAGCTCAAAGAAGGTGGTACCACGGGCAAAAGGCTCGTCCTGACACTCAGGACGGGTTTTTTTATTGCCCGTTTACGTTTGACTGATGCGTGTGCGTAGAGGCGCAGGGTGGGGACAAGCCCCGTCCTGGAAACTGGACGCGCCACAATGGAGGAAATATGGCCGACGAAGCTAAGTATGTCGAGGACATCATCGACCAGGAAGACAATTTTTCACAGTGGTATAACCAGGTAGTACGCAAAGCGGAACTGGCTGACTATGCGCCTGTGCGCGGCTGTATGATAATTCGTCCTTATGGCTATGCTATCTGGGAGAATATTCAGCGCCTGCTGGATGCGCGCCTTAAAGAAACGGGAGTGGTCAACGCTTACTTCCCACTGCTGATTCCCCGCAGTTTCCTGGAAAAGGAGGCGGAGCATGTTAAAGGGTTTGCGCCGGAGCTGGCCTGGGTGACACGCGGCGGCGGCGAGGAACTGGAAGAACCGCTTGCTATTCGCCCGACCAGCGAGACTATCGTCGGCTATAGCTTCGCTAAATGGATACAGAGCTATCGCGATCTGCCAATGCTGCTCAATCAATGGAATAATGTCATGCGCTGGGAGAAGCGCACGACACTGTTTTTGCGCACATCCGAATTTCTCTGGCAGGAGGGCCATACAGCGCATCGCACTATCGAGGAGGCGCAAGAGCGCGCACAGATGATGCTGGATGTCTACCGCGCTTTCGCCTGGGAAGACCTGGCTATCCCAGTGATCGCGGGGCGCAAAAGCGAAAACGAAAAATTTGCGGGCGCGCTGCGCACTTACTCGATTGAGGCCGTGATGGGTGATGGCAAGGCATTACAAGCGGGGACGAGTCACAATCTTGGCACCAACTTTGCCAGAGGCTTCGATATGCGCTACCTGGACGCTGATGGACAGCGTAAGTATTGCGCGACGACAAGCTGGGGGCTCAGCACGCGCATTATTGGCGGCGTCATCATGGTACATGGTGATAGCTCCGGTTTGATCTTGCCTCCGCGCATTGCCCCTTACCAGGTAGTACTCGTTCCAATCTGGCGTAAAGATACCGATAAAGCGGCGGTCGGCGAACTGGTGACGCACATCGAAAAGATGCTCAAAGGCAAGGTTCGTTTGAAAGTTGACCTGAGCGAGAACACACCCGGCTGGAAATTTAACGAATGGGAATTGCGCGGCGTGCCTGTGCGTATGGAAATAGGGCCGCGTGATGTACAGAACAACGGCGTTGTGCTGGTGCGTCGTGATACGCGCGCTAAAGAGGTGGTCTCGATTGAGGCTCTGGAAGCGCGACTTCCCGCGCTTTTGGACGAGGTGCAGCAGGCTCTACGCCAGCGAGCGCTTGCATTTCGCGAGCAGCATACATACTATACCGGCAGCTACGAAGAATTTAAGCAGATCATCGCGGAGCAGCGTGGCTTTGTGCGCGTGAAATGGGCCGAAGATAGCGCGGCGGAACTGGCGATCAAAGAGGAAACAAAAGCTACTCTGCGTGTCATTCCTTTCGATCAGCCAGGGAGCGGTGTTCAAGGCAAGAGCATTTATACCGGCAAACCGGCAACCTGCGAAGCAATTTTCGCTCGCGCTTATTAACAAGTAGGGTAGGGGCGATCCTCGCGGTCGTCCTGGAAAGCTAAATATGCGATTACAACTGGATAAAAGCTTACAAGCACGCATTCCCGGTGTCACCTTTGGTATGGTTACTATTCAGGGCGTCACGGTGAGCGACCGTAACGACGCTCTCTGGAAGCAGATTGAGGTGCTGGGCGAGCGCCAGGCTGGTGAATTTAAATTAGAGCAACTGGCAGAATATGCGCAGATCGCGGCGGTACGCGGGCTGCAAAGATCGTTCGGCTTTGACCCTGCACGCTATCGCCCGTCGTCTGAGGCGCTCTTGCGGCGCGTGTTGAAAGGTCAGGGTCTGCGCCAGGTCAATTCGGCGGTGGATGTCAACAATCTGTGCTCGCTGGAGTGGCTTTTGCCGATGTGCATCTACGATCTGCGCAATGTCCAGGGACAGCCGCGGGTGCGCATCGGGGAGCCTGGCGAGGAATATCCAGGCATCGGGCGGCAGATGTTCCAGGCCAAAAACAAAGTGATTATTGCCGATGAAAGCGGTATCATGGGTAGTACCGTCTCCGATTCCGAACGCACCAAAGTCACAACAGCCACGACGGATATCCTGCTGGCAATTTATGCACCGGCTGATCTCGACCCGCGTGTGATCGAACGGTATGCGGCGCTCGCGGGACAGAGAATGGTCGAGTTTAATGGCGGTAAAGCAAGCGATGTATGCGCGCTGACCGTTTGAATAATCATTCAAAACAACAAAATCAAAGAAATAATAGGAGGGTTTATGCGCGTTTCACAACAACTAACCAGAACACTGCGCGAAGCGCCGCGCGATTCGGAGGGCGGCAACCAGGAATTGCTGGTGCGCGGCGGCTTTATCCGGCAGTTGACGTCGGGCGTCTATAGCTACCTGCCGCTCGGCAATCGCGTTATTCGCAAAATTTCGCAAATTGTGCGCGAGGAGATGGATCGTGCGGGCGGCCAGGAAGTTTCAATGCCGGTCATCCAGCCTAAGGACATCTGGGATAAACAGCCTGCCAGTGGCCCGACGCGCACCGAAGCAATGGGCGACGTGCTCTTCAAGCTCAAAGACCGCAAAGGGCGCGACATGGTGCTCGGTCCGACGCATGAAGAGGTCGTGACCATGCTGACGGCAGAATTTGCGCGCAGCTATCGCGACCTGCCGCAGTTGATCTACCAGATACAGACCAAGCTGCGCGATGAGCCGCGTCCTCGTGGCGGGCTGCTGCGCGTGCGCGAGTTCATCATGAAAGACCTGTACAGCTTCGATGCCGACTATGAAGGCATGGATGTCAGCTATCGCAAGATGGCGGATGCCTACCGCGCCATTTTCACACGCTGCGGTCTGCGCTTCATCGTCATCCACGCGGATAGCGGCGCGATTGGCGGCAAAGATTCGCAGGAGTTTCTCGCCATCACCGAGGCGGGAGAAGATGACGCCATGATGTGCGATAACTGCGATTATGCCGCTAACCGCGAGAAAGCGGAATTTGTGCGTACCGAGATGCCGCGCGAGCCAGAAGGCGCGCTGGAAGAGATCTACACACCCGATTGTAAATCGATCAGCGAATTGGCGGCGTTCCTGCATATTCCAGAGGCAAAAACCATGAAATCTGTCTGTTACACGGCAGGCGGTAGAATGGTAATCGCGGCGCTACGCGGCGACCTGGAGATCAACGAGATCAAGCTGTCCAATATGCTCTATCACGCGAGTATCAATGCGGCTGATCTGCACCTGGCGACCTCGGAAGAGCTGACCCAGGCGGGTATTGTGGCAGGTTATACATCACCGGTAGGCAAGGATGACCGCGTATTCATCGTGGGCGATATCTCGCTGAAGCTGGGCAACAACTTCGCGGCGGGCGCGAACCGCGCTGATTATCACTATAAGAACGTCAACTTTCCGCGTGATTTTCGCGTGGACGTTTGGGAAGATATCGCCTCGGCCTATAATGGCGCGACCTGCGTGCGCTGCGGTGGCAAACTGCGCGCCATTCGCGGCAGCGAAGTGGGCCACATCTTCAAGCTTGGCACCAAATATAGCGAACTTTTTGACGCGACTTTCCTGGACGCCGAGGGTGTAGCGCATCCCATCTTGATGGGCTGTTACGGCATTGGCGTCGGTCGTATCATGGCTACGCTGGTTGAGCAGAGCCACGATGAGAAAGGCATCATCTGGCCGTTCAGCATCGCGCCTTACCATGTAGCGTTGGTGGGACTCGACCTGGAGAAAGAAGAGAATCGCCTGGCTGCCGAGCAACTCTACGCTGATCTTCAGGCGGCAGGCATCGAGGTGATCTACGATGATCGCGCCGAGACCGCGGGCGTCAAGTTTAACGATGCCGACCTGATCGGCTATCCCATCCGCGCGGTGGTCAGCAAACGCTCTCTGAAGAACGGCGGCATCGAGATCAAGCTGCGCTCTCAAAAGGAGAGTCGCATCGTGCCTCTGGTCGACGTGGTGCAGGTGATCCAGGACGAGATTCGCCGGGGGATGACGACGGCGTAAGAGATTTATTTCTCTCTCACAATCACAACAAGTGGCAACGGCACATACGAATCGATTGTCACTTGCGACTTGCCATTCCCATTGACGAAGAGGCCGGTCGATGAGCCGCCATCCATGTTGAGGGCTATGCTGATCGACAGGTCAGAGGAGGCCAGCAGATCGGCCATTTGATCAAGGGAGAAAATGTCGTCGGGGCTGGAGATGAAGAGCAGCCTGCCCCGCTTGTCCATTGCCACGATACTGCGGCGGCTCTGTGCATCACTGGCGGTAAACTGTGTGCGTTTGCCATCCAACATCAGCATGGGAGAGCATTGGATGGCCTGCGTGAGCGACTCGCCGGGGATATATGGTTGTTGTTGAAGCGAGCGCAGGCTGATGTGTTCACCCTTATCCACCGCAAGCATACCACCGAAACCCGTGTATGTGCTGCCGTAAATCTGCCCATTAGAGATGACCAGCGCGGTTGCCCGGTCATTTTGATCGAAGTAGCCGCCGTTGATAATAGCGACTGAGTGTTCCTGCTGCATCCAATGGCTCATGAGGAGTGGCTTATCCGGTTGGTAGCCAACGCTCAGTGTCACGGCATGGGGATCAACGCGCACAATCGTCACTGTGTCGCTGGCGCCGCCGCTAACATTCCAATCCTCGTAACGGACTTCGACACCGCTCGCAGCACTGTACCAGGTGTTAAACTGCGCGTTGCCGGGCAAGTTGCTGGTTATCGGGGTTGGGTTGCCGCCGAGATTGACAGTTGGCGCATCACATGCCAATAGGGAGAATGCAAGCAGGGCGACCGCGAGGATCGTCCCTACCCTATACGGGGGGCGGTGCCAGTTGATTCGTGTAGAGTAGGGGCGATCCTCGCGGTCGCTCTGGTGCGTGCGCCGCTTCGCTTCAAAATCGAAGTTGTCCTGGTTCCTGGCTCTGAAAAATCGTTGCTCATCAGATGCCATTATCGCTTCCAGGGCGTTGCTTCAATGGCCGACATTGTTCCTTTGAACTCCATCGCCAGCTTCAGCGCGGTATCATGAGCGACGTTTTCAGCTGTATCGTCAAGAGGCGTTAGCTCCACTTTGCCATAACGCCGCTCAAGGGCACGTTGGATCAGGTAGTCGGTGAACCAGGGATTTTTGGGCAGTACCGGGCCGTGCAGGTAAGTCCCGTACACGTTTTTATACATGGCCCCCTCGAAGCCATCTTTGCCGTTATTGCCCCAGCCAACGATGACTTTGCCCAGCGGCTGCGCATTATCGCCCAGCCACGTGCGCCCGCTGTGATTCTCGTAGCCCACCAGCACCTGCTTTCCCACTCCTTCGAGATCGCATTGCATCGCCATGTGCGTCATAAAGCGCGTGTTGCCGCCCTCCGTATACAAATCAAGCAGCCCGACGCCTTTGAGTTCAGCCCCTTGGGAGGGTTTGTAGTAATGGCCCAGCAATTGAAAGCCGGCGCACACGCTGAGGAACGTCACATTGGCCTCGGCTGCCTCGATCAGGCCGGAGGCTTTAAGCTGGATGTCACGTGAGGCCAGTTCCATCTCGCGATCGGCTGCGCCGTGAATCAACAGCAGGTCGAACTGCGTAAAATCGGGCGTCTGCCTGACATAAATCTCCTCAACCTCGGTGCCGATGCCGCGCCATTCACAGCGTTTCCGTATGGCGAAGAGGTTGCCACGATCTGCGGCAACACTCATCAGCGTGGGGTAGAGATGCCCAATTTTTAGCTTCATGCCTGTGTCTTGAACTTCATCACTCATTCCGCTTGCTCCTCATTCTGCCTCAGCCTTTAAAGATATTTTAGTCGGTCACGCTCCATTAGTATTAAACGAATTAATGGAGCATCGAGCACGTAAACAGTACCTTCTTAATCTGTTTCGTCTAATATCATTTTACGGATCAGCTATCTTCGGCGTTGCAAATATAAAAAGAACCGTCCCTGATCTAGATCAAGGACGGTTCGACATATACCCCGCTTTAATCGAGAAAAACAAGGGCGTATGCAGCTGCATGTTCTACTTCAGATCGGAAGTGGCAACAAACCATTTGCCGAACAGCCCCTCGCCATTGGTCTGGCCTGAGGCAGTATCGCCCGAATAGGTGTACAGGAAATGCCCATTGTACTCGACCTGGCTGCCATTAGCCGTCGTCACGGCAGTCAATGTGCCGGGAAGAGTAGTCGCGCTGGTAGGAGCTCCTGAACCAGTTGACAGGAGCGGCGGCCAGGTCTGGGCGCACCCGCCGGTACAGGCGGAGGTAGTCGCTGTATCAGGTGTAAAGTAATACAGCGTCTTGCCGTGGGCATCGGTCAGGATCGTGACCGACTGGCCCTTTACTGTTGCCGTCGCTGTCATGATGAGCGCGGTGGAAGCGGCCGGCGTCGTTGCCACCGGCGCGGGGGTCGTTGCCACCGGCGTTGGAGTGCTACCTCCGGAGCCTGTAGTTGTAGTACTGCCACAAGCCGCAAGAACCATCATCAGTAAAAGGGCTATGGTAATAGGAAATGTCCGTCTGAGATGTATCATAGTTTGCGTATTCCTCCTTATTAGTCTCAAGTTTGGCCTTCTATTGACCAATACGAAAAAAGTTACAATCGATGTCTTAGCTGAAGAAAAAAGAAGGTCCTTATTTTCGCACCTGTGAAGTATATCCCAGTTTCGGTCGCCAAAAGCTTTTATGAATGTCGGACCAGAGCTCGCTCATAAAGTGCAGCTCCTGTTTCACCCTGGCCACATCTGGTGGTCTTTTGTTCACATCCATATCGAGCATGCTGGTGATAAGTGTTTCAAGTTTGTGTACTAATACATCCACCATACTCGTCGTGAGCGATCCGGGTTCAGAGTGGTTGTAGGGGTTATTGGGACGAAGCGGTGTAAAGCGAAACGGCGCTTCAGAGGGGTCCTTCGTAGTAAGTAATTGATGCAGAACAACTCCCAAGCTGTAAATATCGGCGCGCGGGGTGGTTTGCGCTTTGCCATACTGCTCTGGCGCGGCGTATCCAGGGGAACCGAGGGCAATGGTGTCTTTCGCCTGTCCCGGCTTGAAGTAACGCGCGATGCCAAAATCGATCAAGTAGATCTGGCCCGTGGGGGTGCGCATGATGTTGGCAGGTTTGAGATCGCGAAAGACTATAGGTGGTTGTTGCGAGTGGAGATAATCCAGGACGGTACAGAGTTGAATCCCGATATTGAAGACTTCGCTCAGGAGAGGACGTTTGTTGGGCGCTTTGCCCTGGTATTCCTCGAGTGTTTCGCCCACGATAAAGTCCATGACCAGGTACCAGTATCCAGGGCTTTGGAAATGTTCATACAAGCGTGGCAGGTTAGAATGACGCAGTTGCGATAACAGGCTGACTTCCCGCTGAAAGGCATTAGTGGCTTCAATCACCGCCTGTGGATGCAGCCCAGGCAGTCTCACTTCCTTGATGGCAACGAGGCGATCTCCGCTCTGTGTATCTGTGGCCTTGTAGACCGAACCGAAGCCACCAGCGCCGACCTTGCCAATGATGAAGTAACGATCTCTGAATAGCATGTGGGGAAGTAGCTCTATCGGATCAGGAGCCTGTTGGGGGAACATAGCGCTTGCTCCTTCACTCGCTCACGCGTGAAGATAGATACAGCACATCCAGTCAGAAGAACAACGCTACGAAATACTCTTTCTCAAAAGTAGTATACAAGCAAGAGGGGGAATGACGCAAGCGAATCTGCCATGCTCGATGCTGAAATCATTCCTCCCAAAATTGCTTCACCCAGCCGCGTTTCGACATAATGCGCCGCAGTTCGATAGTGGGTGTGTAGCTGGACATGATATAGATTGTGCCGCCGGGACCGGCATTTTTGAGCGCGGCATCCAGGGCTGCTTCGCGGTCGATGATCGATGTGATATGCTCGCTGGGGATGTCCGCGTACTTCAGACGCATCACCAGTTCGTCCGGCCTGTTGCCGCTGCACACTACGTCTGCGATATTCTGTGCCACATTTTCGATCTCGACATCCCACAACCAGGAAAAATCTTCGCCATCTACCAGTGTATGGCTGGCTGCCAGCAGCAGGTGTTTTTGGCCGGGATGTTGCGCGATCAGGCGCAGCATGAGGTTAAACGAGGTGGGGTTCTTGACGAACGAGAGGTAGATGGTCTGGTCGCCTGCTGTGATCTTCTCCAGGCGGCCAAATGCGGTTTGCATGTGGGCGAGCGCGTTGGGCATTTTTTCTTTATCCAGCCCTGCCGCCAGGCAAGCGCCGATGGCTGCCGCCGCGTTGTAGACATTATGCAGGCCGGGGATGGAGATTTCGACCGTCAAATTGCCCTGCGGTGTGCGCAGCTCGACGCGCGTCGGGCCTTGACCATCGGATGCGGGTTTTACCGCCGTGGCGGCTATATCCAGCGGCGGAAGCGTGTAGCCGCAGTTGGGACAACGATATAGCCCCAGGTGCGACAGGTAGGCCACTTCATAATGCAGGTCTTCCTGGCAATGGATGCAGCGAATGACATCGGCGGACTGCTCAGGTACCTTCACGCCGACTTCGGTAGTCTCAATGCCAAAGTATAGCAGCTTCGCCTTGGCGTGCTGTCCAAAGTTGGCCACCTGTGGATCATTGCCATTTAACAGCACCGTGCAGGTTTCCGGCAGGGATTCGATCACCCTGTCCAGCGCGTTGGCGACCGCGTAGATTTCACCATAGCGGTCCAGTTGGTCGCGGAAGATGTTAGTGATGACTACTACGTCAGGTTGAATCTCCGGTACGACCAGCGGCATGGTACCTTCATCGACCTCGAAAAGCAGCACATCGCTGTCAAGCTGCCCGAAGATGTTGGCAAAATTGACGGCGACGGAGGTTACACCTTGCAACAGGTTGGAGCCTGAACGGTTATGCGAAACGCGCTTGCCGCAGGCTTTAGCTATGGTTGAGGTCATACGCGATGTGGTCGTCTTGCCATTGCTACCGGTAATCACGATTTTCTTCGCTTTGCTGGCGCCGATTACCGATTT
>DATGGW010000096.1:0-9215 GCA_035308345.1 Ktedonobacteraceae bacterium
AGGGTCGCTGCCGCTGCTGGTAGGAGGCTCGCCACATTATATACAGGCGGTCGTGGATCACCTGCAAATACCGCATATTCCGCCGCAGCCGGAGCTGCGGGCGCGACTCGCGGCGCGGCCACTCTCCGAACTCCTGTCGCAGCTGGAAGAGTTAGACCCACAGAGCGCGTCCAGCATAGACCACAGTAACGCGCGCCGCGTCATACGGGCTTTGGAGGTATGCCTGCTTTCCGGCAAACCGTTCTCGCAACAACGCGGCAGGGCAGACCCGCTTTACCGCCCGCTGCTGCTGGGCATTGCCTGGCCGCGCGAGTTGTTGTATGCGCGTATCGATGCGCGTGTCGAAGAACGTATGCGACAGGGCATGGTTGAGGAAGTGCGCGATCTGTTAGCTCAGGGAATCAGCCATGAACGCCTGGACAGCCTTGGCCTGGAATATCGCTACATCAGCCGCCTGCTGCGCGGCGAGTTTGCCAGCGAAGCAGAGATGGCGCAGCGCCTGAAGTATGCTATCCACGATTTCACGCGCAGGCAACTCAGCTGGTTTCGCAGGGATGAGCGTATTGTGTGGCTGAACGGGATGGATGTCGAGAAGGCAGAGGAATATGTATCTATGCACTGCCGCGCAGGTGCATGGCCTGGGCTTCCGCGAAGCGAGCTTCCTGGCGGCGGTGCAACCCTTTGAGGGCGTCGGCCTTGCGCAGCCAGTGGTCGGGATCATCCGAGCGCAGGCGAATAGCCTCATTGGCGGCTCTCAGGGCTTCATCATAACGGCCCAGGCGGTTGAGCACTAGCGATGTATTGTGCCAGGCTGTGGTCAGGCGCGGGTTGAATTGCAGGGCGCGCTCATATGCAAGCAGGGCTTCGCCAAAGTTTTTCAGGGTGTAGAGGGTGTTGCCCTTGCCATTCCAGGCCAGCGCATATTTCGGATCGATGTCGAGCGCGTAATTATAGGCTTTCAGGGCTTCGTAGGGGCGTCCCAGTTGGCGCAGCACGCCTGCCTTGCCGTTCCAGGCAGGCGCGAGCCGCCCGTTCAACTGCAAGGCGCGTTCGTAGGAGTTTAGAGCCGCGTTGTAGTCTCCCAGTTCGTCCAGCACGTTGCCGCGCCTGTTCCAGGCTTCGGCAAAGGTGTCGTCGATGCGCAGCGCCTGGTCAAAGAGTTGCAGCGCCTGCTTCAACTTGCGCTGGGCATAGAGCGCCTGGCCCTTGCCAAACAGGGCATGCGCGTTGTTGGCATCCAGGTCAAGGGATTCCTCGAAGGCTTGCTGAGCTTCCTTGAGACGGCCCATCTCATAAAGTACCAGCCCCTTGTTGTTCCACGCCTGCACCAACACTGGATCGAGGCGCAGCGCCATTTCAAAAGCGTCCAAAGCTGCAGCGGGTCGTCCCAGCGCGTTGAGTGTTGCGCCTTTGCCATTCCAGGAAGCGGCATTATTGGGGTCAAGTTCGATGGCGCGTTCAAAGGAGACAAGAGCTTCCTGGTGACGCCGCAAACGGCTCAAGGCGGTTCCCTTGCCGTTCCACGAGGTAATGAGCGTGGGATTGAGCTGCAATGCGCGTTCAAAGGAGGTCAAGGCATCCTGGTGCTGCGCGCGCAAGCCCTGCGTTAAGCCATAACCCTGCCAGGCAAGCGCGTTCATGCTGTTATTTTGCAAAGCCCGGTTATACAGCGCCATTGCCTCATCCAGGCGTTTTTGTGTATATGCCCGGTAGGCCTGGTCGAGCAGGGGATCGCTGGCCGCCGCCAGGGTGGTTGGCGTCATTTTGGTAGTGCAGCGCTCCAACGCCTGCAAGACATCCTGCGCGCTGGCCGGTCTGCGTTCGCTATCCATCTCTAGCATTTGTTTCAGCAACGCCTCAAGCGCGGGATTGACAGCCGGATTCATCTGAGAGGCAGGGCGAAAGAAGAACGGCTGCTCGCTGGGGTCGGCCCCGGTCAACAGGTAATGCAGCAGCGCCCCCAGGCTATAAATATCGGAGCGCTGAGTGCTCTGCGCTTTGCCATATTGTTCGGGTGCGGCATAGCCCGGCGAACCGAGCGCGACCGTATCGTGTTGTTTGCCTGGCTTAAAGATACGCGCGATGCCAAAGTCGATCAGATAAATATGCCCGCTGTCGTCAATCATCACATTGGCGGGCTTGAGATCGCGAAAGACAATCGGCGGTTGGTGGCTATGCAGATAGCTGAGCACATCACAGAGCTGTTCGCCCCATTTCACAACCTGATCCACCGGCAGCGGTCCGCCTCCGACTTTTAGCAGGTATTCTTCCAGCGTCTGACCTTCGATAAAATCCATCACGAGATAGGAGCGATCATTTTCCGTGAAATGTTCGTAAATGCGCGGCAGATTGGGGTGCAGCAAGTCCGCGAGCAGGTGCGCTTCACGTTCAAAAGCGGCCTCGGCCTCCTGTAAGCGGGCAGGGGGGAGTCCCGCGCTGCTCATTTCTTTAATGGCGACGGGACGATTGTTGAATCTCGTATCGGCGGCCTTGTAAACCGCGCCCATGCCGCCCTGGCCGATACAGCTCAACAATTGATAGCGACCGGCAAGTAAAACCTGCCCGATGAGTGTGCCGGTAGTATGTCTGAATGGAAGCAGCGCGGCGCAGTGCTGGCAATAACGCGCTTTCAGCGGATTAGCCGCCCCGCAGTTATCACAAAACACCTGCTGTTCAGCTTCAGCTGCCGCGTCTACTTCTGTTTCAGTTTCTGCTATCAGCGTATCAGGCGTCTCCTGAGTCTCGGCCGGAAGAGCTTGCTGCGACTCTATCTCCTCTGTTATTTCATTTTCTTGAGCGTCTGCGTTTTCCATATAATTTCAAATCCATTACACGTATTCATGTTTTCAAGGTGTCCCAGATGCGCAACCATTCATCAATGGTTAATGTTTCGGCGCGGCGGCTGGGATCAATGCCGGCGGTCGCCAGGCAGGCGCGCAGCTCTTCATTTTTACGATGCAGATGGTGTGTGAGCGAATTGTGCAATTGCTTGCGCCGCTCGGCGAAACCGGCCTGCACAACGTGAAAAAAGCCATCGCGCTCAACTTGCGTCAATGGAGCGCGATCATGCACATCCACGCGCAAGATGGCCGAATCTACCTTTGGCGCGGGATAGAACGCGCGCGCGGGCACGCGTTCCATGATGCGGGGCCGACCATAAAACTGGATACTCACTGCCAGCAAGCTCATATCGCCAGGACCGGCTACGATGCGCTGCGCTACTTCGTATTGCACCATTACTATTAACGAACGTGGCGCATTGGCGCTTTCCAAAAAGTGCCGAAAAGTTGGTGCGGTAATATAATACGGCAAATTGGCTACCAGTTTGTAGGGTTCCTGCGCGAAGACCTCCTGGGGATCGAGATAGAGCAAATTACGCGCCAACAATTCGACGTTGCGCAATGATGCAGTCGTCTTCTCAAGCAGGGTAAGCATATCGCGCTCTAGCTCAACTGCCACGACGCGCCGCGCGCGCCGCGCCAGTTCGCGCGTTAAAACGCCTGTTCCCGCGCCCAGCTCTAATACCTGCTCGTCCGCTTCAATGTGCGCGACCTCGACAATACGCTGTAATACGGCGCGATCTACCAGAAGGTTCTGTCCGAAGGATTTGTTGGGCCACATGTGATGCTCATACAGCAAGTTACGCAACTCGTGAATATCGGTCAGGTCAATTTCGTGATGCGCCTCTGGTGTCATATTACCATCCCCAGGGACCGCCGCGACGGCCGCCTCGTCGACCACCTCCCCACATAGAGCGGCTGATGATGCTGGCGACGATCATGAGGATGAAAATGGGTAGGAAGATGAACCCTATAGAGTGTCCAAAAATCCAGAAGCTTCTAAACAGACCGCCCCCCATGGAAAACAGGATGAGGAGGAATATGAGCCAGCCAAAGCGGAAAGAGCCGCGTGGCTGCTGCGGTCTCGCCCAGGGCGGCACTCCCTGCCCTGGAGCATTTTGCGCGGCGCTGCTGTAGGAGCTATTATAGGGACTATATCCCTGTTGATAGGCATCGCCATCGTTGCTGTAGGGATTATACTGGTATTGAGGCGGGAGCTGCTGCTGAGCAGGCTGCTGGTATTCATAAGAGTTGACGTCCGGGTAAGCGCCTGGTTGGGCGCCCGGCTGCTGCTGGTCGGCGATATCCTGTGCCTGATATCCCTGCTGCATGGCGTCAGGATTATATTCATAGCTCGAAGGCGGTTCATCGCGCGGCGCTGCTTCGGAATCGAGATTGCCGGACCAGGAATAGGGATATTGCGGCTTATATATTTCATCTTCGTTTCCAGGTTGTTGCGATTGTGGCCCAGGAGCAAATTCTTGTTGACTCATGGTGGACTCCTTACTCTCTACTATAAGATACGAAAGGTTGATACAAGAGTTGCAACGCACATGCTGTAGGGGTTACCCTTGTGGGCGCCGCTCGCGCGAAAGCGAAACGTCTCCGGGCGATAGAGCGTTATACAATAATGACATCACCTGAGTAGATGAAGGTATATACCAAATGTACCTACTATACAAGATGCAAGTCAAGCATCGATGATCTGATGTGTTATGATACATATTGAACACATTCAAGACAACCAATGTCTTTGCGATAGGCAGGAAACTTGATGGATGAGTCGAATAAATCCTTATCTAGCCCGCTCCCGGTGAGCATAGATGCGCAAAACGTGGCCCTGCGGCGCACACGCATCAATCGTATCATGTTTATCAAGCGGCGGCATATGCGGCAGAGCCGTCTTGAAGGCGCTGCGCCGCGCTTTATGGCGATTATGCTGATTGTTTGCGCGATTCTCTTAATGCTGCTTTCCAGCAGCGTGGGAGTGGCATTCGCCTATTACCAGGCCCAGCTGCCACTCTTGAACAACATTGCCAGCCATCAATCTTTCCAGACGACACGTATTTACGACCGCAATGGTCATCTCCTTTACCAATTATACAACCCGAACTATGGTCGCCGCACCTACGTGGACTATAACCAGATCTCGCCGCTGATGGTGCAGGCGACGGTGGCGACCGAGGATCACACCTTCTGGACAAATCAAGGCGTTGATGTACAGGGCATTTTACGCGCCGCGCTCACCGATATACAATACCACACAATCGTTGAGGGAGGCAGCACGATTACGCAGCAGCTCATCAAGCAGCAGCTCTTCGCAGACCAACCCAGAACTTTCCAGATTAAAGGTGAGGAGGCGCTGCTGGCTTATGGCTTGACGCAGCAGTACCCAAAGTGGAAGATCATGGAGATGTACCTGAATACGGTCTATTATGGTGATTTAAACTATGGAATCGAGGCAGCAGCGCAGGATTACTTTAATCTGCATCCAAAATGCACGCACAACGCCTGTATCTCGGCAACCTCGCAGCTTGACCTTGCCGAGGCTTCGATGCTGGCGGGCTTGCCGCAGTCGCCTACATTTTATGACCCGATTCAGAACAAGAGCGAGGCGCTGGCGCGGCAGCAATACGTTTTGCAGTCGATGGTTTCTTTGAATATGATTACGAACCAGCAGGCGCAGCAGGCGGAGGCGGAGGCGGCAAAATTCAAGTTTGCGTCCTATAGTTCACTGCAGGGCATCCAGGCTCCGCATTTTGTGCAATATGTGATTGATGATGTGCTGGTACCCCTGCTGGGCGCGCAGAACCTGTATAACGGTGGGTACAACATCTACACGACGCTGGACCTGCCATTGGAGCAGCAGGTTGAACGGATCGCCTACAGCCATCTCTATAAAGTGACGTGCGATAACTACCTGGGCTGTTATGGTCCGCTGGACACGTCGAATAACGTGAATAACGCCGCCGTGGTGGTGGAGAATCCGTCTAGCGGGGAAATTCTGGCGATGGATGGCAGCGCGAACTACAACAATAATGGGCCGTTGGTGCGCGGCAAATTCAACGCGGCGACAGCGCTGCGCCAGCCCGGATCCTCGTTCAAGCCGATTGTGTATGCGACGGCTTTTGAAATGGGCTGGTACCCGGCGATGATTTTACAGAATCATAAGACCACTTATCCGACGCTGCTCACCGCCAATCCACCAAAATATTACACGCCGGCCAACTATGGCGATGTGTTCCTGAACAACTTTCCCATGACCGTGCGCAACGCCATCGCCAACTCGATCAATATCCCCGCTATCGACGCGCTGGAGTATACCGGTATCCCGAATGTGGTGAACATGGCAGCGCGCCTGGGCCTGACGGAAATATCATCCAAGCCGCTCTCGGATTTTGGCCCCTCGATGGCAATTGGCGGTTCCGAAGTTTCGCTGCTGCACCTGACAGGCGCCTATGCGGCCTTTGCCGATCAAGGTGTGCGGACGCCGCAAACGTCGGTGCTGGAAATTACCAATAGCCTGGGGCAGGTACTTTACCATTATGACGAGGCGCACCCGCAGGGTGTGCAGGCTGTGCGCCCGGACGTGGCTTTTCTGATGAACAGCATCCTCTCGGACAAGCAGTCCCGCTATCACGAGTTTGGCCCCGGCAACCCGCTTGAAGAGAATTTCCCGGTGGCCGCGAAAACCGGGACGACGGATAGTTTCCGCGATAACTGGACGATAGGATATACGCCTTACCTGGCGGTCGGAGTCTGGGCGGGCAACAGCGATAACAGTGTGATGCAGAACGTGATCGGTATCACGGGCGCCGGGCCTATCTGGCATGATGTAATGCAATACGCCACCCAACAGTACTATCATTACCCGCCGGTTGATTTCATCAAGCCGCCAGATGTTCACCTGGGGACGGTTTCCGCGCTGACAGGCTTACTGCCGCATCCCGGCGAACCAACAGTCACCGACTGGTTCATCGATGGTACGATGCCAACGATTTACGGCCCATATACGCCACCGGAGCCAAAGCCTTGCGAGGGGCAAGATGGCTGTCCCACGCCCACGCCTCCCTGTGTGTTTCCGCCATTCTGCGGACCGCCGCCAGAGAATTAAGATGGAAAGAGAGATGAAATGCAGGAGGACGAACAGACAATAGAAGAAGCAAACGCGGGAAGGCCCTCAATTGAAGCGACTTTTCGTCCATTAACGCGCATAGAGAGGCGCAGTCTATGGCTGAAGGAATATGGTGAGCAAGATTTCGCTCTGCAAATGTGGACGCGGCTGGTGGAGCAGCAAGACCTGGAGATCGAGATGATGCTGCAAATGCGCGGTCTGCTGGTATTCGGGGTGATGGTGAGCACACTGCGTTACGCGCAGTTTTATATTGACCTGAATGAAGATTTGCACCGGGAGCACGAGCCGGAAACAGCGGATGCGCTGCGTGAATACTATATCGCGCTGGTGCCACCTGGAGATCAGCCGGAGATCGGCCCCGAGGGGCTGCCGGTGGTCTCACGCTATATCCATATGCGCGATGTCACAATTATGAGCGCGGGCCACAAGATCAAGGTTCCCTACTGGCGAGGTAAGATCAGCGAGGTGGATGCATTTGTAGTGGGAGCGACGGCCTCGGAGTAGGGAATACTTTTCCCCATTTGCCACGTTCTTATTAGTATAATAGCAAGATGCCAACCACCAGCGTTATAATTTTCAGATTGACAATCTTGAAGGTCTACGCTATATAGTAATAAGTAAATCATGATAAGACGCATATTAGCGCGTAGAGAGTCCAGGCAGGGGTAAATATTGTATGCCAACATATGAGTATGTGTGCAATCATTGTAGCCATCGTTTTGAGATTTGGCAGAAAATGTCTGATGAGTCTTTGACGGTTTGTCCCGAATGCGGCGGACACATTCGCAGGGTGCTGTTTCCTGCCGGTATCGTGTTTAAAGGTTCTGGTTTTTATAAAACCGATCACGGCGGTTCGGCGGCGGGCGAGAACGGCCATACGCCAAAAGGTGATGAGGCTGGAAGCGCCAGGGAGGGTGAGAGCAAACCTGCTGCCGCGAGCGAGGGCAAGGCGGGCGAAAGCGGGCCGGATAGTTCGGCGGTATCCGGCGAGAATAAAGCGACGGTGGAGGCGAAATAAGCCAGATGACAGAATCGACACTGGCGGTAATGCAGCGGCGACAGATTGAGATTACGATTGGCGAATTGTGGCTGACCGATGACCATTATATTCGCCAGGGCATCGTCGAACGCCTGCGACACCTGATCGCGCATGCTGATCCAAGTATGGACCTGGCGCAATTGAGCGAGGCTGCCCGCGAAGAGTTACAAGAGTTGAATCTGTTGCCGAACTAATCTACCCAAATTTCCTGGAGGGGATAATTTTCTGGTGTTCTGCCGCAATGAACGTGTATACTGGTTACACAATCCTCTGCCGGGAATATGAGGGAGAGATACAGCAGGATATGCAAGTGCAGCATGAGCAATCGCAGAATGAAGTAATCGAGAGCCTGCAGCGCCAGGTAAACGAATTGACGGCAGCCAACCTACTCTTGCAAGAGCAACTTGCCCGTAAAGAGCAGTTCACGGCGATGATCGCTCATGAGTTACGCAGCCCACTGACCCCAATTATCAACTACGCGCAGATTGTGGCGCGCCCCAACCAGCGCCGCGAGACCATCGAACGCGGCACAAACATCATCATTAGCCAGGCCTGGCGACTCACGCGCCTGGTAAGCGATCTGCTCGACTCCTCGCGTTTATCTTCGGGGCAATTTTCGCTGTCGTGCGGCTCCTGCGACGCAGTGGCGCTGGTGAGGGAAGTGGTAGAGCAACTGCGCCCGGTTGCTCCCTATCATCACTTCGCGGTCGAGACGCCTGATATGCCATTGGTGGGCAACTGGGACTGCGACCGTCTCCAACAGGCGCTGGGCAACCTTATGGATAATGCCATCAAATACTCCGACGAGGAGACGACGATTACGGTATGCGCCTGGCAAATGCCTGGCAAGCTGCACATCAGCGTGCATAACGAGGGCGTAGGCATTCCAGTAACGGATATTGATCAGCTTTTCCGTCCTTTTAGCCGCTTGCCCGGCAGCAGTTTGCATAAGGGTTCAGGACTGGGCCTCTACATCGCCAAATGCATCGTCGAAGCGCATGGAGGACAGTTGCGCCTTGAGCAAGCCAGCGGGGAGCAGCAGGGTACAACCTTCTCGTTTGATCTGCCGCTGTAAGCGCTTCTCTCCCTGACACATGTGAGTGAGGTGGAGACCCTTGCGGTCGCCTTCTCTCCAAAAAGTGTCAGGGAGAGAACTACACACCTGTAGATTCATACAGGATGCTGCCTGTCAAATGTATCT
>DATGGW010000097.1:0-5705 GCA_035308345.1 Ktedonobacteraceae bacterium
GGGCGGCTCAACTGAAATCGCTTCGCCATCCAGCAGAATCAGGTCAAGCTCCAGGTTGTCGATGAGATAGCTTTTGGTATCGCCCAGTTGCTCGCCAGTCAGCACAACGTCGTCATAGGTGCTCATATCCATAAAATGGTACAGGTCGCCATCCTGGTACTGGTAGGTGACGGTGCTGCGGTCAAGATTCACACGCTTAAACTTGTCGCCGGCATCGCAGGTGCGATCAAAGGTCGCGCCCGTGCGCAGGTTGCGCAGTTTCATACGCACAATCGCGCCGCCGCGTCCCATTTTCACATGCTGCCATTCCAGTATGCTGCAAGGCTGCCCCTCAAACTCGAAAGTCGCGCCTTTCTTCAAATCGCCTGTAGATATCATTGAGAACCACTCCTTTATCGCGCAATCACCAGGTCCGTGGGTGATTGCGTCAGCACTTCACAGCCGCGCTCAGTTAGCAGAACGCAATCTTCGATGCGCGCACCCGACCAGCCAGGAATGTACACACCCGGCTCAATGGTGACAACCGAGCCGACAGGTAGGCGCTCGTCATCGGGGGCGCGCTTTGAAAGCGATGGGCCTTCGTGTACCTCCAAGCCGACGCCGTGACCTGTGCCATGTATATAATATTCTCCAAGTCCTGCTGCTTCTAACACATCACGAGCCAGCGCGTCAGCCTCTTTTCCAGTTATGCCAGCGTGAATACCGGCCTCGCAGCTTCTCATGGCTTTAAGCACCGCGCTGTGGATCTCACGCATACGCTCTTCGGCTGGCTCACCCAGGCAGATGGTGCGTGTCATGTCGGCGCAGTAACCCTGGTAGCGCGCGCCCATATCGAAGGTGATAAGTTCGCCGCGCTGGATGCGCCTCTCTCCGGCGTGCGCGTGCGGCATTGAGCCATTAGAGCCAGAGGCCACGATGGTATCAAAGGCGGTACCATCTGCACCCAGGTATACCATGTAGCGCAGTATCTCCCACTGCACCTCTTTCTCAGTCATGCCAGGCTGTATCCACTGGCAGATGTGCGCAAAGGTTTCGTCAGTAATGGCGATGGCGCGTTTCAACAGGCGTAATTCGTGGGCCTGCTTGACCTGGCGCAGTTGGTAAATGTAACTCTCCCCAAACGCCTGGAAGATCAGGCTATCCTGCGCTTCATTGTACAGCTTCTCAAATTCTGCAACGGTTATTGCGGAGGCTTCAAAGCCAATAGTTTTCCAGCCCTGTTCTCTGGCGAATCCTACGATAGCTGGAGCGTATTCGCGCACTCCGGGAACGAGCACCTGCCAACCGGCGGCTTCTTTCCCGGCGATTTCTTTATAGAGCGCGTTGGTGAAGAGTACCTGTTGTTGCTGTCCTACCAGCAACATGCCCGCGTTTTCAGTATCATCATTCAGCCAGCCGCTTAAATACGAGCGGTTCTGTGGTTGGAGCACCAGGAATGCGTCCAGTTCTTGTTCGGTAAGCCAGGCACGCAGCCTGTCAAGTGGTTGTTGACTCATATGTTTCCTTCTTTAAGTATCTAATTGGGTATTTAATTGCTCGCGAATGTGATCGACCAGCCCCTCAAAAGCCAGCAAATAGCCGCGCCAGCCCATGCCGACGATATGACCCTTGCTGACAGGGGCGATCATCGAATGATGTCGAAACGCTTCACGCGCGTAAATATTGCTCAGGTGTACTTCAATAACGGGCACATTCACCGCCGCCAGCGCATCACGCAGCGCGATTGAATAATGCGTAAGCGCGCCAGGGTTGATGATAATACCGTCGGCTTGCTCCGCGTGCTGCTGAATAAAGTCGATGATGGCTCCCTCGTGGTTGGATTGGAAGCTCTCGATAGTAGCATCCAATTCTTCCCCACGCTTTTGCAGCATGGAATATATTTGCGCCAGCGTGACGGAGCCATAGATAGCGGGTTCGCGCGTTCCAAGCGTGTTGAGATTCGGCCCGTTGATCACTAGAATGTTTAGCATGGTTCAAATACCAATCGATTACCCACAATGCAAAATCTGAAATATGGTCAGGGCGAATGAATTAGTACGCCCTATGATATCATAATTTGGGGAGTCTGCACAGAGAAATTTTTCGCTTGACAACCATCACCGACGATGCTACTATTATGCCTGTCCAGGGCGATTAGCTCAGTTGGTTAGAGCGCCACGTTGACATCGTGGAGGTCACAGATTCGAGTTCTGTATCGCCCACTATAAAAGAAGCGACTTCATTGAGAAGCCGCTTCTTTATTACACCTTTATCATGCTTTGGCGACGCGCTCGCCGATGCCCTCGTCGCGGGTGCGATGCACGCCGGCGGTCTCCTGAATGCCGCCTTCGGGATAGACGAGCCTTGCTTCGCGTTCGGGCAGCAAGCTGGCTACCTCTTTCAGCACGGCATCCAGGAATTGATCTTCCGGCACCGTTTTGACTACTTCACCTTTGCGGAAGATGACGCCGCGTCCTTTGCCGCCTGCCAGCCCGACATCCGCGTCACGCGATTCGCCGGGGCCGTTGACGACACAGCCCATGACAGCCACGTGGATGGGAGTCTGAACTTTGGACAGGCGTTTCTCGACCTCGTTAGCAATGCCAATTACGTCGATCTCGACGCGCCCGCAGGATGGGCAGGAGACGAAGGTAACGCCCCGATTGCGCAGCTCGAGCGAGCGCAGGATTTCGTAGGCTACGGGAATCTCTTCTTCTGGTTCCGCGCTCAGACTGACGCGGATGGTATCACCAATACCGCTGGCAAGCAGCAGGCCCAGGCCCACAGAGGACTTGACCGCGCCCGTGACCAACGTGCCAGCTTCGGTGATGCCGAGATGCAGGGGATAGTCCGAACGTTCCGAGAAGCGACGATAGGCTTCCACGGCGGTCAAGGGAGCTGACGATTTCAGTGAGACCTTGATCTCGTGAAAGTCCAACTCTTCGCACCAGCTTATATATTCCAGCGCCTTCGCCACCATGCGTTCCGTCAGGTGCTCGCGCTCTTTACGGCGCGCTTCCGCAGGATCGCTGCGCTCTAACACGCCATCGTCGCGCAGTCTGACCTGGATACGCTGCATCTGCCCGCGCTGGTCAAGGGCATCGATGGAGCCAGAGTTGACGCCGATACGCATGGCAATGCCGCGCTCTTTACAAGCTTTGACGATCTCTTCTAGCGATTGACGCCCGTTGATGAGATTGCCAGGGTTGATACGCACGCAGTCTATACCCTGGCGAATGGCTTCGAGAGCCAGGCTATGTTTATAGTGAATATCGGCGACCAGTGGGATGTGAATGCGCTTCTTAATCTCGCCTATAGCCAGCGCATCTTCCATTTCTGGCACAGCCACGCGCACAATCTCACACCCGACATCTTCCAGGCGAAGAATTTGTGCGACCGTGCTGTCCACGTCGCGGGTGTAGGTTGTGGTCATAGACTGCACAGCGATGGGCGCATCGCCGCCGATGGCAAGGTTGCCAACATGAATTTGTCGTGTTTTCCGTCGCATAATTGTTGTTTACTCCATTAACATACATACGTCGCTTAGCTGCCCCAGTGGACGACATCATTTACCGTAATAACCACCATCAGGGTGAGCAATATTGCCATACCAATAAAATTAATGATCCCTTCTCGTTCGGGCTTCATGCGCTTGCCGCCGCGCAGAATCTCAATCAATATGAGTAAGACGCGCCCGCCATCCAGAGCAGGGAAAGGTAAAATGTTGATGATGGCAAGGTTGAGACTCAAAATGGCTGTAAGGCTCAGTATGGGCCACCAGCCAAGGTCAGGAATGCTCGCGGCTACCTCGCCTGTTATCTTGACGATGCCCACCGGGCCGGCAACTTGCGGTTTGATAGTGCCTGCAATCATTTGCGCGATCTGGTTTACGAACTGACCCGTCACGCCAAAAGTTTGCACCACGCCCTTGTATGGGGCCTGCCAGGCCGGGGAACTGACGAAAACAATCTTTTCCTCGACACCCATTGGTCCCTGGCCTGCCGGTGGATGCTCACGCACATCAACCGTTGTGGTAGTAGTCTGGCTGCTTCCAGCGTGACGTACCTCAAACGTTATCGGCAAGGTGGCATGCTTGTTGTTATCTGCTGAGATGATGTTATCGACTGCGTTCTGTAAATCGGTAAACAGTTGCACGGGCTTACCGTTAACAGCGACAATGGTATCACCTGGGTGCAGTCCTCCTATGGCAGCCGGGGAACCTTGAACAACCTGGCCGATGATCGCCGGGTAGGTAGGCTCGCCCAAACTATAGGCGATGGTAAAAAGCACCATTGCCAGAATTACGTTCATGATGACACCGGCGACCAGCACGATGATACGCTTGCCCGCCGTTTTCGCGGCGAAACTCTGTGGGTCATAGCGACCACTTTCATCGTTTACATCGCCATTTTCACCCGGCATACGCACGAAGCCGCCGATAGGGAGGAAGTTGATTGAATAGATGGTATGGTGCTTTTCAGCAAGCGTACCGGGATCGCCGCTCGTGCCACTAAAAGGCGATTGGTTATCAGCGCTATAGCTATCCTCAGCATCGTGTTTCCCACGAAACCAGATGACTTCCCAGCCGCCGGAGTCGCGTTTGCGAAAACCCACCAGGCGCGGTGGGAAGCCCAGTCCAAATTCCTCTACACGTATTCCTGCCCATTTGGCCGTGATAAAGTGACCAAATTCATGCACCAATACACATATGCCAAAGACCGGTATTGCGGCGAGTAAGTACCAGTTATTCATACCTGTTTCCTTTATATCCTTTTGTATGATCTTTTGGTATCGTCATTGTTATGATTCCAATCTCTTCTCTATTATAGCGTTTTCTCTCTGGAAAAGAAGAGGGCAGCGTTGGAGGAAACCCTTGCGGTCGCCCTCCAACCCACTACGTGGCGCTGGCCATCGTGCTATATAGCTCGCGGGCGGTTTTGCGCGCCCAGTCGGTTGTTTCCAGGATCGCCGGGATATCTGGTTGTTCGATGGGCTGGTGGCGTTCCAACACAGCTTCGATCAATTCGGCGATGCCTGGGAATGCAAGTTTGCCGTCCAGGAATAACGCGACCGCTTCTTCGTCAGCGCCCACCAGCACGCTGGGATAGGTGGCACCGTACTGCGCCGCCTGCCGCGCAAGTTTGAAGCAGGGAAAGCGCGACATGTCCAGAGCCTCAAAATTGAGGCGCGCTACCTCCGGCCAGCGCAGTTCGCGCACCAGCCCGGTACCTCCGGTATCCAGGCGCGCAGGATAGCTGATGGCATGCTGGATGGGCAGGTGCATACTGGGCAAGCTGGCCTGCATCTTAAAAGAACCATCGACAAATTCGACCATCGAGTGAATGATACTCTCCGGGTGAACGACAACTTCTATCTGCTCGTAAGGGATGTCGAAGAGCCAGTGCGCTTCGATCACTTCCAGCCCTTTGTTCATGAGGGTTGCAGAGTCAATAGTGATCTTCGGACCCATATGCCAGGTGGGATGCGCCAGCGCCTGCTCGACCGTCACCGCTCGTATTTCTTCAGGCGTGGAACGGCGAAATGGTCCACCAGAGGCTGTTAGTATCAGACGCCCGACCTCTCGTGTTTGCTCACCACGCAGGCACTGCCAGATGGCGCTATGTTCGCTATCAACAGGCGATATTGAGACATCCTGCTTGCGCGCGGCCTGCATGACCAGGTGTCCGGCCATGCCCAGCGTCTCTTTATTAGCGAGCGCGATGTTT
>DATGGW010000098.1:0-15143 GCA_035308345.1 Ktedonobacteraceae bacterium
CTCGTCGGTGCGTATCTCTAGAAGGTGTCCACGTGCTCGCAGCAGTGAGAGTGGTAGGGGAGGGTCGGCACGTGTCGCCAGGATAAGATGGAGTTGAGGAGGAAGATGCTCCACCAGGTAGGTGAGGGAGGTGTGAATCGCCTGCTCGGCGACCAGGTGGTAGTCGTCCAGAATCAGGAGCAATTGCTCAGATCCCTCCGCAAGACGGTTGATGAGTGTCTGCAGGACGGAACGTAGCGGCGGGGCCTGTTGTGTTTGTAGGTAGGTTACAAGCTCTGTGCAGAGCCCAGGAAGCTCGCTGTCCAGTGCGGTGAGCACATACATCCAGAACAGCACCGACTCATTGTCTCCCTCATCCAGGGACACCCAGGCTATCCGAGGGCGCTCTGGTGGGAGCGACTGTATCCAGGTCGAGAGCAGAGTGGTTTTACCGAAGCCAGCGGGGGCAGAAACCAGCGTAAGTGGACACTCTAAGCTCATATTGAGCAACTCAATCAAGCGAGGACGGAGGATCAGCGTATGCGAGGAAGAAGGGATAAAAAACTTCGTTGCCAGAAGCTGGTCGTGGAACGATGGTGATCCTTCCATGATAGTCTCCCTCGCATACATTGCTATATGGCTATCTTACGATTGGTTCCTCCATCCTCATCTTTCTCTCCTATTTTAGGATATACTGACCCTTTTAGGCAATTGAGCTTCTCTTTTCAATACTGTGCGGATGGTGCACTTTCTCTCTTCCGGTTGTGTCTTACACCTCGACATCCGCAATGGAGTCCAGTATCCAGGTAGGGCGATAGGGGAAGCGCTCCACAGGAAAGTGCAAATGGAAGGTGAGACCGACCAGATTCAGAAGATGGGTTTGGGCGATTTTTTGTCCGCGTAGCTGTCTAGCAGGCAAGTAAAACAGAAGGTGAGTTTGGCCGCAATGTGAAAACCGGAAGGAATGTTCGGGCATAATAAATTTTCAAGTGAAGCCAGCTTTGCGCTATTGTTTTGTCCTGAATCTCTCTGCATCTGCGCGCAACTGGTCCGGTGGAGGAACAGATCAATCGCCTCAAATTGATCAAGCGCTCCATATACTGGCGGGGCAGCTTTGAGCTCTTACGCTAGCGCGTCCTCATCGGCGCTTGATAGCGGCACGGAAGTTGCGGCTGGTCCCCTCCAGGAAGAACAAGGGATGCCTTGACTCATCTTAGTCGGAAAGAGGGAGCGTACCCGGGATTCTGAAATTCATAGAGTTGAATTATTCCGCATGCGTTCAGCTTCTGTCCGATTAAAGTGGCCACGCTTTGTGGTCCAAAATAGAAGAGGTGGGTCACATTAGGCCGGTAGTCTGCCAGGGCTTTGCGGAGTTCGAGTCGAGCCAGCCGGGCCAGCGCTGATGCCTGTGCGACTCCCTGTACGCTGAAGTCGTGGGGTCCTCCCTCGGGAGAGAGGTACAAGCATGCGCAGAAGGACATTGAATGTTGCTGCGCAAATGCTTCGACCTCCGACCGTGCATCTCCCGTCACACTGAGGGCGAAAAGCAGATCATGGGCTTCTGATTCGCCTGGCTCCTCCTTCACTTTCAACCGGTAGGAAGGATCTGGTGGTGTCTCCGACCGCCAGGTTTCGGTACGATGAAGCAGTTCGATACGGTACCCACCAGCGACGGAGAAGACGTGACCAACAGCAAAGGCAGCCGACAGGCACAAGCTTCCGCGAAGTCGAATACTTCGGCAGCTCGTCTGCTGGCTGATCATTCGCTCCAGGGTTCGCAATTCAGGCAGGAGTCGTAAATTCCATGTAGCAGTATCAGGCACGCGCCGTGTTTGATGATCGAAGTGGGCAGACCAGTCGAGTTCGTAGTCGGCCTGGCAATCGTAGGAACGCTTCATCCAGGTATGGACAAATACTGCAACATATGGCTCCTGGCCGCGAGGGGCCCAGAGATCGAGGCGATCCAGCGTCGCCTTCAGGATGGGCAGAGTGATCTCCTTACTCCCCTGCCCTGCTTCAATCCAGCGCCTGATCTGGTCGATGCCGATGCTGCGGGCCCCCTCGCCCGATTTAAGGTCACAAGCCTGCATCTGCCGATCAACGATCTCCTCAAGATCAGCAATTGAGGCAAAGCCAAGCCGAAAGCGCAAGGCGCGGTAGAAATGCGCAAAGTCGTCAGCATCTGCTCCCAGGTGCTCTCTCCACAACCGGCGCCAGTTCCCCATGGAGGAACGGGAAGCCGCGGAGAGTAGCCTCGCATCCAGTTGATAGTCTTTCCCCTGTATAAGCGAGCCCAGGAGATCTCCCGGCATGGAAGACCAGTTGCTCACCAGCCAGATCTCGCAGTCCCCGGCCCGCTGTAGAATTCGCCAGCTCTCCCAGAGCTTCCCCAGCAGGCTCGACTTCCCCTTCCCGGGCTCAATAAGCCCGGCCATAGAATAGCCGCCGCGCTGATCGACATGCCACTTGACCTGATAGTATCGCGCGGGGCGAGCTAGCAATGGATGAGGATGCACGCTCACATCATCGGCGGCTCCGGCACGGGGGTGTTCGACCCAGACAGTTTCGATGCCTCGTTCGGTGTCGAGCAAGTCGAGGATGACGTACCAACTGAACAGATGCTGATAGCGGTCGCCTTCCAGCCGCGATGAACTTTGTTCACCCATAAAGATCTTTGATCAAACCAACCAGAGCGATAATATAATTCAAAGCCAACGACCGGAACCTGCGCGCCAGATCAAGTCTCCTGACTGAAGATGCCATTCAGCCAGGAGACTTGACGCTTTTCGAGCCATCCATCATCCTTATTATGGGCATGAGGGAACGAGAAAAGCAATAGTGCGCCGGGAAATCCTTTACAGACCTCTAAGCTTTGCCCTTCGCTGGTGCATGTGGAGCCTCCAATCCGTACCAGGTATCCATGTGCAGCCAGATCTCGTAAAAGGCAAGCCAGAGCGCAGTCCAGGGGACGAAGGTGTAGGCGATCGGCAGTGCAGGTGTCCAGCTTCCATCACCGGGATAGTAGAGGCACAGCGAGCCATCACCATATCGATGGGGGGCGCCAGATCGAAGTACTGGCGAAAGCACCCAAATGCGCGGCGACTTCGGATAGGCATATTGTATTTGCACCTGGTAAACGGGTGATACCTCCGTAGGCTGAAGCCTCCCCCGCCAGGTCGGCACGCGTTTCCGCCGATGCGTTTCGAGGCGGTAACTGAAAGCGGGAAAATGCCGACGCATGCATACGATTTGCTGACCGATTGTGAGAACGGTGGAACGATACCGCATCAGAGTTCTCCATAGAACCGCTGCCGTGGGACCTGGATCGCTGGATGCTCCTGCTTGCCTGTGACCAACCGGCCTTCGGGCGTCACAAAGATCATGCCAGAGAGGGCCGCCGCGCACAACCGCATCGCCTTTTGCGCTTCCACCTCCTTTTCTGTTGGGAACCACTCGGCCCCGAACACCTTCTGCCACAGCTCTACCGCTTTCTCCTTGTCATCCTCCGCGATGGCTCTTTCCGCCCATCCCAAAGATTCGTCGATGCGGCGCATAAATGTCTCGAACGCGGCTCGTTCCCAGTTGTGTGCCACATTATTGCCCAGCATCGGATCGAGGATTTCTGGAACCTTCCCTTCCTGCTCCAGGTACTGGCGGAAGTCCTGTGCGATGGACGCCAGTACCGACTGGAACAATGCAGCGTACGAACGTCCTTTCGTGCTGATCGTGCCACCGTTGATCAGGTGATAGACCAGACATTCTAGCCAGTAGCTTTTCGGCCGGCGGTAGCACATATGCTCATCGCGCCAGTGTTTGGCGAGCTTGATAAGCGGCACTCCCTTGTCCTGGTGCTTTCCATTGAGTTCACTGAGCTTGTCCGCATAGCCCAGAGGGTGCGTCTCCACCCAGCGACTCCAGTCCCTGTCGGGAATGGTAAGGGGCTTGTCTATACCGTGTTCAACAACGGCAGGGACAATATCCAGGTCAAAGTCGTACTCGTCGACATGCACATTGATCGATCGGCGTTGGCGCCGACGAATCACCGGTTTACTTGAACTGCCAAGAGCATCAGGCAGACCCCCGAGCACAGAAAACACCTGCTCCAGAACCTCCTCCGGCTCTTTCTTGCGGTAACGCCGATGAAGTGTCAGCAATAGATCGACGTCCTTGATATTCTTGATCGCGGTGCAGCGGGCATACGAACCGGCCAGACGAGAATAGGGCTCAACGGTTTCGATGTCTTCATGCTGTTTGAGGTAGTCTCGCACCAGCGCAGGAACGTCTCTGGCGAATTCTGCTCGCTCCCCGTCAGGCTCGATCTTTTGTAGCAGGACATCGAAATGATCAGAAAGACTCAACATACGTACATGACTTTCAAATGAACGCGTGCGAAGCACACAGACGATAAAGCTTCTTCACCGTTGAAGGATAATGGCAGCCCCTCTGCAGCCAAAATAAAGTGTTGCCCGAATATCCATGAAAATATGGGGGATATGCCCTGTGGCTACCTTCTCCCGTTCATCACTTTTTGCGTTGCATGAAAGCGGTAAACATTCCAACACCTCCTCCTCTCTTCACCTGACCAGGAAATTCGAATAGTCTTTAACCCGGCCGGATTACCGCCCGATGAGTCGCCTGCATGCCTGAGCAAGTACCTATTGTTTAGCAAGCTCGCTCACGAGGCGGGATCTACTCGCCCCACTATTTGCATCCGCCACCCCGCTGTACAGTAACTTTTGCTTTTGTACAGGAAGAAGCCAGGGCAAATTCTCCTCATGTCAGGGGGATAAACTGATGGTCGGTTGCGCGCTACCAATGGGTTTACAGTTGCCGCTCAAATCCTGTGCGGAAGCCGTCAGTACTGCATACTCGCAATTCGGCGCGCAATCTGGCCTGTCGATAACCTCCATGTTTCCCGGATAGCAATGATACATCTGCGGACCCATTCCTCCAATGCGCGGCTGCCCGGTCACCACTCCGACGAATTGAAGCAGTTCATGCGCTGCCGTGCTCAGGCTGAAAGGAAAGACATTTTGTCTGTAGAAAACCGGGTTGAGCGAGGGTTCCAGACCCTGGATATAGGCAGGGTTATCCAGGAGGCCGGCTCTGTCGAGAGCAACATCTTCGCGCCGCAACGCATCCAGGCAGACCATGCACGGGCGGTCCGGTCCTACGGCATGCACTCGCCAATCTGCATGAATCAGGCGCCCTTTGTCCACCTTAGCAAGAATGCCGCCATCCAGCACAGGGATAAGGTGAGCGTAGGCAAGGGCATTTAAGACATGCCTGGGCAGCGGCCGATCAACACAGGAGAAGAGGACATCGCAGTCGAGCGCACGCTGTAAGCCTTCTTTCTCGAGAAGACTGCCGTGGTAAGCTTCAACCGTGAATTGATCAGCAGTATGGGTTATCTGGATTAAGCGCTCCGAGACGCTCACTTTCGGCGTCCTCATTACTGCATCTTCGCCGGTGGCGCCCAGCGTTCGATCCAAGTTTCGCGCCTCGATGCTGTCGTGGTCGATTAACGAAAGCCAGCGAATGCCCATGCGGCTCAATCCTTCTGCCACGATACTTCCCACACTGCCTAAACCGATGATCCCGACGCGAGCGCGCACCAGGTCGGCCTGTTTTTCTTCGCCCCAGACGCTTATAGTGGCTACCTGTGATGCGAGCGGTGAAGGTGTCGGCATGAGCGCCGGGTGATACGTCATACGCAATTCCCTCCCGACTACGCGAACGCTTGACGCCCAATGTCGAATGTAGGTGTTACGCGAGCCCCGCATCCAGAAGCGACCACTCCATGAGCCGTCAGTCCCCCGCGTCAGCCCTACGAGCGGTAGGCCCGTGCTGCCAGCAACCGCCGATGCCAGACGATCTCGCTCTGCCACAACGTCATCGTGGCTCATCCCTTGCCAGCCAGGGCCCAGATGGCTATGCAGGAGCGCGATGCCGTAATCGCTGCCGGCAACATTGAGCACACGCTGGATATAGTCGGCGGTATAGGCAACGTTACCCTGAAGTATGCGGTCTTCTGGTCGCGGCAAGACCAGACGCTCTAAAATGGCCGTCAAGCGAGTGCGGCCCCAACTGGGGAGCCATAAGGCAAAGGTCAGATCCTCCTGTGCTGGCCCCTTGTCCAAGTGAGCCTTTAGCTGGTCATCCAACTCTCGCGTCATCGCGATTGAATAAAGAACCTGTTCGATCCCACATTCATCTCTCATCGAACCCCCCTCCTCATACCTCGCTGAAGATCGTCGCTATATGTGCAACCATGCGCTGGGGAGTGGGTTGACCGCGAACCAGTCGGCTCCAGTACTGCCAGTCAGGCCCCAGGGCGCTTTGCATTGTTCGAAGTGCGCTCGTATCCATAGGCACTAATGCTGGACGCGTGTGGATCGCAGCCGGTGCCACATAAGGGACGGCAGAGACGCGTTCGATAGCGACATCGCAAATGCGCCCGGCCAGACTGCCCATAGGGATGACGTAGTTCCGTATGACGATAAAAGTTTGCGACGAAACCACACGCCGTTCCAGCTTCCATCCGAGCGTCTCAAGGTAAGCCTCAAGCTCCTCGTTCGTCATGCGCCACTCCCATGCGAAGTCGGCGTTGGACCCTGGAAGAGCGCAGTAAACTTTTCGCCCTCATGCAGGGGAACTTCTTCGTCTAGATTCGTGTACGTATGGTTACCGGCAACACGCACGAGTCGGTAATCTTCCGGCGGAGTGAATCCTGCACTATCCAGGATACTGCGAACTGTGAGTTTGCGGTGATGAGTCGTCTGGCTTTCACCATTGACGAAGTACGTAATTGTCTGCTCTCTGTTATCAACCAGTGATTCCATGACTACAGCCCTCCATTCAGTATAAATTCTGACGTTGCATCAGTGATACTCGTCTCATCTATAATACAGGAAAGAAATGAGATTTGCAATAGCGAAACGTGTATCACATGTGATACATTACTATGGTACTATGCGATGGTGTATCTTTCCCTTTGTAGAGGTTTCTGCTACTCTAA
The DNA here is from genome assembly GCA_035308345.1 of Ktedonobacteraceae bacterium. Lineage (GTDB taxonomy): Bacteria > Chloroflexota > Ktedonobacteria > Ktedonobacterales > Ktedonobacteraceae > CF-113. The sequence goes on from DATGGW010000098.1 coordinate 6,998, forward strand.
AGGGAGCCAGCCAAAGGAATCGTAGTCAAGCGGCCATCAAGGAAGAAGCAGCGCAAGGATTTAAAGAGGTGAGCCATTGAGGGAAGAAATTGACATCCATAAACTTGCTAGCCTGGTGCTGGCGAAACGGGGGAAGCGAGGGCTGCGTGAAACTGCCAAGGAGATTGGTGACGTGAGTGTCTCCACGCTCTCGCGTGTCGAGCAGGGGAAAATCCCTGACCTCGGGACCTTTCTGCGCCTCTGCCGCTGGCTCGGCGTATCCCCAGAACAATTTACCAGTGGGGGTCAACAGGGAAACGCAAACACACCTGCTCCAACCCCCAGCACCCAGGAAATTATTGTCGCGCACTTGCGCGCTGACCGTACTCTCGATCCACATACGGCGGAAGCGCTGAGTACGATGATTCGGCTGGCGTATGAGGCAGCAAAACAGGGCAAGCTGGGGAATCAGAGTCGAGAGCAGGAGTAGCGATGCGGCACGGCTTCAAGACATGGGCAGAGAATCAGGCCAAAGAGCAGCGACAAAATCTGGGGTTGAGGGCAGAAGCCCCTCTGCCTGCACGACGATTAGCGGTGAGGATGGAAATTCCCATCCTGGACCCAGAGCAGATACCAGGCATGTCTCCTGAGCACCTGGACTGCCTGTTACGCCGGGACCCGTGGAGTTGGTCTGCAGTTACTGTGCCCTTAGATACTGGATTCTTTATCATCCACAATACGGAACACGCTAAAACGCGCCAGGAGAGCAATCTCATGCACGAAATGGCGCATCTTCTCTGCAAGCACGAACCCATTGGGCTCAAACACGTGGGAGGGCTCCCTTTTCTCATTCGCGAGTACGATAGCGAACAGGAAGAGGAGGCCGCCTGGCTCGGCGGTTGTCTCCAACTCCCGCGGCCTGCGCTGTTATGGGCCATAAAGCGTCGCATGACACTCGATGAGATGGTACAGTATTTCGGAGCGAGCAGTGATCTGATCAAATACCGTCGCGGAATGACAGGCGCTGACTTGCAATTGGCACGACGACTCGCTAATTGAATCAGCGCCGTTGACGGCCACGGTGACCTGCTACAAGAAGACGCCCTCACAATGAAAAGGTCATTAACAGGCGCGACAGTTCTCAAAAGCGGGTAATGGTTGGCCGACCGTTCTCATCATAAAATGGCGACTCATCAAATCCGACAGCATTCCAGATTGAATCGAAGATTGGCCGCATCACTCGGTGGTAATCAAGCTCGAAGCTATCTACAATAGATTCCGTAACAAGCAGGTCAGCACGGTCGATCGGCTCCCCTACACTTTGCACAGTACCGACGTAGGGATTGATGGTGTACCCCCCTACACCCAGCAAACTGGCCATAACGAACACAGGCGGTTCGACGCCCAGCTTTTGCTGTATGGACAAGCTACGTTTGGCTATCTGGAGAAATCCTCGCTCTAGGGGAACGCCCGGAATGACATGCTGGGCAGTAGATTCAGCTGCGATTGAGGCATTCACGGCTTCGATACACCCATTGCGAAAGATCTGCACGTATTCAGCGTTTGGCCGAAAACACAGCAAACCGTCGAAGTTCACGCGCACCTGCGTTGCGGAGTGCCGTTCCTGAAATAGTTCGATTGGTTCAAAAGAGAGGGTTCGGAGCAGAGGAGGGCCGCCCGTGCTGTCGTAGGTGAGGGCGTGGGGGTCGAAGCGTTGCGCCGGATCGAAAGCCAGAAAAGGGATCAGGTGTAGGGCCAGTCTGGGAGCCCCTTCAGGTAAAATCTGTGGGGTATCGCCGGCCACAATTCTCCCCAGCCGATCAGCGCGGAAATTCCTGATGCGCTCCGCTGCCGTTCCGGCTAGCTCGAAGGCAGTGCGAAGCTCCGATACATCGAGGCGGTACTTACCGGCGGAATTGCGCGAGTAAAAGTGCCCGTGATCTTTAAACATGACTCGATGCGGCGCTAACCAACTCCTCTGAACATGGATAAGCAAGACCCAGGTATTTTCTCGTCCCGACAGGGAGATGGTGTAGAGGTCTATGCGCGGAAGCCGCGGATCCAGGCCATCGCGGATGAGGTTTTCTAACTGGAGCTTCTTTTCATCCGCATTCTCAAGCTGGAGACCACTAATGCGCTGCGGTACTCCCGCGGCTTCCTCCATCCCATAGAAGAGATATCCGCCTTGCGCGTTGGCAAAGGAGGAGACGTCGGCGAGGAATTCTTTCTTATCGCTATCCGTTCCACCTGGAAGTTCGCGTTTGTACTCGACGGATTTGCCTTCCGGCGTCTGCGACTCGATAAGCGTTTGTAGGTCTTCTTCTTGAAGGGCATTCAAAGGTTTTGTGAAAATCATAATGGTTTGGTTTTCCTCTCTAGCATTCCAACCCCGTACCATCCCTGCGAATCTTAGTGGCAGAGCTCCCCACTCGGTCGGCGTTATCAACCTGTATGTCCTCTGGAGCCCAATCCATGCAAGAGCGACTGTTCGACAGGTATCGGAATGCATTGTACCGGTTATCCAGAGTTGCTGCAATGCCTAGTGTTTTTGTTTTTCTAAAGCGGTTCCCAACAACTTGCGAAATGGCCTCCTCTAGAGAGGACAATGGAGCCTCCTCATAATAAGCACATGCACTCATACAGCTTTGAGAGCAGATGACTCCTCCGCGTACATATGCACGCATCTGTTAACTTTAATGCAAAAAATCCTGAAATTGGCAAATATTCCTCTTCGAGGACGCCCTTTTTATGCCTTAAAGCATCTTCTGTTTGAGCTTTTTCAAAAAAACTGCCCGAAAGTGTACATATGTCTTTACATTTATACACATATGCATCTTTTATTGATAAGATTAGTTACAGTTGACAGGCTATTTCCAAAAGATGTAATATCGATGGTATTAAGAACGCGGTTCTTAAATTGTTTTTGACGACTCAAGTTACTCAATGAAGGAGTTGCTCATGGCAAAAGCTTTAGATGGCCTATCTCTCGAAACCTACTGCCGCCGCCTAAATTTCGGCGAGAAAACGCGGAAGTTGCTCGACGAAATCCGTTCCTCTCCCCCCAGCCGCACACCGGAAAGTCGAAAGGGCAATGTCGTTGTCAGCTATCCGAGCCCAAAGAATCAATGCATTATCAAAGCAGAAAGCGGCAAGGGTGAATTTGCCTTCGTGCTAGAGGCGGAACATGACGACGAGGTACTTGAATTTTACGACCAGCCACCCTCATTCCCACTCGAGTATGTTGACCGGCGCAATCATGTCCAACGGCCGCTTTATACCGCGGATTATTTTGTGTTCCGTTACGACTCCGCGGGCTGGGAGGAATGTAAGCCGGCCCAGGAACTGATTCGCCAGGCGCAGCAGAAGCCCGGCCGCTTTCAACTGGATAAAGAGGGAAATTGGAGATGCCCACCGGGCGAGGCCTATGCCGCGTCGTTTGGGCTCACGTACAAGGTTCGCTCGTCGGACCAGATCAACTGGGCCGCACAGGACAACTGGCTGTACCTCGATGACTATTACCAGGACCTCGCTCGCCTGAAGATTTCCCAGGAAAACCTGAAGATTCTTTATGGCATTGTCGATGCTGCGCCCGGCATTACGCTATCCGATCTCCGCCGCGAAGCGTCTGCGCTCCCCTCAGACGTGATCAATATCGCTATTGCACGGCATGCTCTTTATGTTGATATGAATCGGTATCGACTGTCAGAGCCTGGGCGTACTCCCGTCTTCCGCAATGTCAGAGCGGCAAGGGCATACAGTCATCGCGGCAAGGAGGCAGTTGATGTGGGTATTGAGGCCCGTCCCATCTTGATTGCTCCGGGCAGCCCGGTCATATGGGATGGTATCGAGTGGCGCATCGGCAACGATGGAAAAACAGAAATTACTCTACTTCGCGAGGGCGTCGATCCATTTCCACTCGCTCGTTCTGCCTTTGAGGTACTGGTTAAAAAGGGGAAAATTCAGGGGGTCGAGCGTGAGACCCGCACGAGCATCACCCCCGAGGGGCAGGAATTGCTCGAACGCGCGCGTGCAATTGACGTGGTGACCGCCAATTTCCGCGATCGTGTGATCCATCCCGAACAGTACCACGATGACGAGCAGGTGCGCAACGCCAAAGCGCGTGCCAAGGTGCCAGACAAGACCAAACGCACCTGGCTAAGGCAGTTTCGGGACGCCGAAATCCTCTACGGCAGTGGCTACATCGGACTCATCCCCCGCTATTGCAACTGCCGCAGCGAAAGAAAACTCGACCCGAAGACGATAGAGCTCATTCACGAAGTCCTGGATACTCACTTTCTTACCACGACGCGGAAGCCAAAACGAGGAGCTTACGGAGAGTTCGTCAAATTGTGCAAAGAACGCGGCATCCCCAAAACAACCGAGCGCACATTCTATCAGGAGACGCAGCGCTACAAGTCGATCTACGATTTGACCGTCGCGCGTGAGGGTACTCGGGCCGCTTATCCGTTCAAAGATTACGTGCACTCTACCGAGCGAACCATTAGCCGCCACGGGGACTATGCCTGGGCTATGGCACACCTCGATCACATGGAGGTCAGCCTCCAGCTCTGCGACTCAAAGACGCGCAAGCCTATCGGGAAATGCTGGCTCACGCTACTCATCCTCTCGCATCCACGGCGCATTGCGGCTTACTATCTCACGTATGATCCGCCCAGCTACCGCTCCTGCATGATGGTCCTGCGCCTCTGCGTGCAGCGCTACGGCAGGCTTCCATCGGCTATCACCGTCGACGGGGGTAAAGAGTTCCGCTCCATTTACTTCGAGAAACTGCTTGCCGCGTACAGGGTGCGGAAACATCAACGCCCGGCATCGGAACCACGATTTGGGTCCCCGCTCGAGCGCCTGTTCGGGACCATGGAAACCGAGTTCATCGATCATTTGCTGGGCAATACGCAGGCGGCGAAAGAGTCTCGCCTTATCACTAAAGCCACCGATCCGCGCCGCCACGCCGTGTGGACGCTCAAGGATCTCGCTGCGCGTTTGAAGCAGTGGGCCGACGAAGAATACGACACCATCAGGCACCCGGCGCTCGGACAGAGCCCACGCGAAGCGTACGAGCAGAGTATGCAACGCGATGGTGCGCGCGCACACAAGCTCATTCCATACGATGATGTCTTCATAAAAGCAACCCTCCCGGCCCCCAAGAGGGAAGAGGTACTGGTGCAGCCTGGTCGCGGCGTGCGGATGAACTACCTTGACTACTGGTGCGAGGAGATGCGCCAGAAGGAGGTGCAAAGGACCCTGGTCAAGGTGCGCTACGACCCCTTCGACGTGAGCAAAGGCTACGCCTTTATTGAGGGGAAATGGCGCGAGTGCAGGTGCCCATTGGATGAGATGTCCGATTGCAGTGAGCGCGAACGCCAGGTACTTGCCTCGGAATTGCGGAAGCGAAACCGCGACCAGCATGGAGGGGAACGGGTCGAGATCACACAGCAACAACTGGCCGAGTTCCGCCGGGAGAATGTAGCTATAGAGGAGATACTGCGCCAGCAGCGCAACGACCGGGAGACAGCGGCGGCGTTCTCAGTGCTTGAGGGCGGACGTACAATCGGGGTACGATCAAATCCGCCTCCCCAAGCCGATCTTCCCGAAATATCCACTCCCATAGACAACAATGCGCAGGTCTCCCAGGAGGTGATGGTCGAGCAAGCCACCTCCCAGCAGGACAACGACAAACTGATTATCTTCAGGAGGGTCCGCTGATGAGTAAGCAACCACTGGATCCGCCGAATTCCGAAGAGCAGGAGGATAGGTTCGACCGTGCGCTCCTCGTGCAGCCTGCGGCGATTCGCCTGGACTATTTTGAAAAGCAGTGTACCTTTGAGCACACCTTTCTCGAGCGAGCATGTAACGCTGTTCTGCGTGAGATCTGCATGCCCGGCGAGGAGGTCGGGCTGAAGAGACTGGGGACGACCGTCCTGGTCATAGGGCCCAGCAGGGTTGGTAAGTCGACCCTTATACGTATGCTTGAAAAACGTTTGCTCGCGCGTGCGCAGGCGTACATGCTAGAAAATCCGGGGCATTTACCCTACGTAAGTATTGAAGCGGCCGGGCCACGGTCTGGTCGCTTCGATTGGATCGACTACTATGTCGCTCTGATGCGTGGGACAGGAGATCCATTCATCGATCGTATGAAAGGGCGTTGGCAGGGGCGCGATCTTCAGGCCGCGGCGTTAGAAGCCATAATTCAGCGGTGCCCTTTCGCCATCATTGTTGATGAGGCACATCAACTCGCCAAGGCCTCGGCCGAGAGCAGCTTGCAGGATCAACTCGACCATCTCAAGTACTTCGAGAATCATACCGGTGTGAGCCACGTGTTGGTAGGAACATACGATATGCGCCCCTTTCGCAAAGCCAACGCGCAACTTGCAGGCAGGAGTGTCGATGTCCATTTTCCACGCTACAACGCGACCGAAAAGGAGGAGCGAGAGATTTTCAAGAGCGTTTTGTGGTCTTTTCAGCTCCAAATGCCTGTTGAGGAAGAACCCTTGCTGTTGCAAAACCACTGGGAGTTCCTCTACGCGCGCAGCATTGGCTGTATCGGTCTCCTCAAGCTACACCTCAACCGCGCGCTTAGCATGGCGCTAGCTGAAAATGCCAGGACGGTCACAGAGGCTCACCTCCAGGCCACCGCTGCCACAGAAGACCGGGTAAAATTATGGTTAAAAACCGCGATTAATGGGGAAAATGACCTGATAGAGGAAAAGGGTGCGAATGAACGGCTCCTCGTTTTGCTGGGACTGAAGGAGAATTCCCCCCAAGTAAGTAACAGGGTCTCTGGCAGCGAGGGCGACCAGACCACCGCTCCCAAGACAGGGCAGAACCCCGGTAAGCGGAATCCGAACCGAGATCCTATTGGCCTTCAAACCGATGTAGAGGAATCAGCAGGTGGCGGAAGTAAGCGAGCAGCCGGATAGTGTATGAGACAGTTTGGATGGCGTTTGTGACACCGCGAGTGATGCATATGCCATTAGGACGCTATCCACTAAGACTTCGTGAGCATCTCGTGAATCTTCATGAAGGGCTGTTGAGACCTGCCTGTTATTCTTACTAGTGAAACCTCGCATCGACCATGTGTTGATCGTCGCTGAACAAGGTGATCTTCGGGTGGTGCCGACCAGTCGGGCGAAGTGTCATAACCGGTGTGCAAGACTATGTGAAAAGGGGAGTGCAAAATGCACGCCCCCTGAGAAGAGACAGACCATGGTAGACGAGGGCCGAACGATACATGGAACGAATGGCGCTGACATTTCAGAGGAGCAGGTCATCGAACAGCAGCTAGTTCCCTTTATGGGAGATGATCTGGCGGCGGCCCTTGCTCCCGGCGGACACATTTATATCACCCTGCCTGGCATGTGCAGTGCATTGGGTCTGAACACGCGAGGCCAACTCCAACGTATCCAACGCACCCGCACCCTTTCCAAAGGCTTACGTCGCATTCCCATCAAAACGAAAGGCGGGTTCCAGCACCTGAATTGCCTCCGTATCGACCTGGTCGCGCTCTGGCTGGCAGGCGTGCAACCCGCCAGTATTAAAGGCGAGATCCGGGCCAAGATTGAAGCCTACCAGGACGAACTGGCTCCCGTGGCGACGCAAGTCTTTCTGCGGATGATGGGGCTCCAGACAAGGGAGGTCATCCCAACTACTGATCCGCACATCCTTGCGCTGACCAACCGCGTAGACGCGCTCACCGAAATCACTGCCCTTGTTCGCGAATATGTGGAGGCGCTGCTGGAGGCTCAAGGACAGACCTCCATGCAGTTAGACCAGGCCGTTCAGCTATTGGAAGCACTCATCGACCGGCAGGAGGTGACTGAGACGCAGGTGGCGAAAATAGACGAGCGGACCCAGCGGCTCACCCCAGCTCACGGGCAGGACGTGCAAGAGATCGTACATCTCATCGCCGCAGCGATTGTGAAGCAATCGCCCACCATTACACTCCAACTCGCTCATGCTCTGGTTTACGGACGCCTCAAAAAGCGCTTCCGCGCCAGGAGTTACATCGAGATCCCGGACGAACGGTTTGACGAGGTGATGGGCTATTTACGCGGCGTACTGCGCACCTTCTCTGGTGGCGAACTGCCGGGGCAGGGAAGCCTCTTTTGACGTTTACCGTTATGATGGAAGTGGCAGCTGTTCGTCTCCT
>DATGGW010000099.1:0-2256 GCA_035308345.1 Ktedonobacteraceae bacterium
CTGTAGGCTGTCAATGTGAGCGCAGCGAAGAATCTCTCGTCGCACCGTGAAGAGATTCTTCGCTGCGCTCACATTGACAGCGAGTGAGGGCAAAATGACGAGGCCATCACATGGAACTGCGCAGCAGCAGGCGAAAGTGGGGATTATAGCGCGAATCGCACTTGCTGCATGAAACGGCCTGCGAATAGCGGCGGGCGCGTGGATACTCTTTGCCACACTTGGGACACTGGTAGAGGTAGCGAATGGGGCGACGTTCGCGGCGCTGGTGTTCGCGACGCGCGCTTTCCTCGTGTAGCAGTTTGCGCAGGTCTTCGAGCTGATAGCCGGTAACGGTGGCTTCATCGGCAGCGATAGAGTCGTAGCCGTGATGGCGATGGCGGCGGGGTGTGCCTCGCACGCGGTCGGCCAGGTGAATCAGTTCGTGGGCCACCGTCACCTCGATGGCTTGCGGCTGCATATCCAGTTCAATGAAAATGAGATGGCGATGGCCGGGTGATGGTCTGCGCGCCGCGTCCGCAAAGCCGGGCAAGGCCGCGCGTTTCTGCCCCTTCGCCCGTGTCGTGATGGGGGCGGGCAGATAGCAATAGCAACCAAGCGCAAGCAGATTGAGGCGTTTGCCCGTCCAGCGCATATATTCCTGGCGGTCCTGGGTGATCGCCAGCACTGCCAGCTCCTGTTCCGGCAGGCGCAGCTTTTGCCAGTAATGAGTCAACCAGTGCGCAAGAATGGGACTTCCGTGTATGATTGGATCGGCCTGCCGGGGAGGCGGGGCAGGCAGCGCAGATCGACGTTCAGCAACCATGTTGGTTGCAATTCTCCTGACTACTAGAATAGTATACATCCTCTATTCAGCGGCAACTCAATGCCGTTCTGTTTGTGTAGCCAGTATAGCAGGTTTTACCGGGGAAAGCTACAACTGCTACATTATGGCTGCACGTAAGGCGCATTGCCACGCCGCACGCGCTCGACTTTTGCGGCAATCACTACTCCCTGTATCATCGCTATGAAGGCGAGGATTGCAGGCCATTGCTGTGCGGAGAATGCGGCTAACAATGCCAGCAGGGCCACCAGACCAAAGATGAGACCGAGCGCCAGGCGGTCGGAAACGATCGCCGTAGACAGGAGCCAGGCGAAAGAGAGCAGCGCGGCTATCAACAGAGAGAGCGCCACGACCTGAACGACGTTTGTTGACGCAACGAAGCTTCCCGCTGCCTGCTGTACATTTGCCGAAAGCAGGGGCAAATGCTGCACATCTGGCGTATCGGTCAGCAGAAACATGGCCCCTACCCCGCACAGGAGCAGCAGTAAGCGTTCCGCGCGGCCAACATCGCGCCTGAAACGGAAGAGCGCGATCACACCGAAAAGCAAGATCAGCAGAAACAGGATCAGGCTGAAATGCAGTGTCACCTGCTGCGCCGGAGCGCCGGATACATCTGCTGATGTCGTTTGACCGAATTTGATGAGCGTTGCCAGCCAACCTCCACGCGTGCCGAAAAAGCTTACCAGCAGCAAGCTGATAGTCGCAACGCCCAGCACGGTCACACGGTCCAGAAACTTCACCAGACTCGCCAGACGTGGATAGGTTTGTGAGACATGAACAAGCGCGCTGAATGCTACAAGCGCGGTGGTCAACAGCGCGAGACCCATCACGGCGTAGCCAACTCCGAGCGACAAGAGGGGCGTGTAGAGCGCATTCGCATCTTGCGCCTGCGCGGGGAAACCGGGCGCGCCCTGTAACATACCCTGCCAGAATGCCCATTGCACCACGCCGCAGCCCAGGGCGACTCCCAGTACGCTGAGACGGTCGGCAGCGCCAGATTTGTTGAAAGCTCCGCCTGCGTTTACCAGCGTCGGCGCGGGTTGCCACGCGGGACGAACAGGCACGCGACGACGAGAGAAAATGATCCCAATCAACAGCAGCGCGAGGGTAATTGCCAGGATGAAAAAGATAACCTGCCCGAACAGGGCGAGATGAGGTATATTCTCCGTCACCTGTTGAGAAGAAGAGGAGAGCGCTGGGAAAGGCTCCTGATCTCCTAGAAATCTCTGTAACCAGGCCACTCCCAGGCTGAGCGCGCCTAAAGGCAGCAGCCTGAGCCACATCATCCGAGCCGGCAAGGGAAAGGAAGTGAAAAGAGCCAGCATCAGCGGCAGCAGCAAAATCGTTAAGTTGAGGATGACTAGCCCGGATTGGAACGCACCTGGATACGTTTGACGCAGTTCATTCAGGCCGAAGGTGTACTGCGCCGGTACATA
>DATGGW010000100.1:0-4470 GCA_035308345.1 Ktedonobacteraceae bacterium
GAGATGTCTTATCTGGCTCAGGCAAAATTTGTCGTTTGTGATTATACCATTGAAAACCGCTTACACTACCGGCGCGATGTCACTCTGGGCGAAGATGACTGTGGAGTCCGTTTCCCGCCAGTAGCCCAAATGCTCGCGGTACTCAACACGGTGGTGCTCTCCCTGATGGATGCCCATCAGGTGATCAACGTCGCTCGGCAAATCCGGCGCTTCGCCTCTCATCCCGACGAGGCACTTACTTGGCTGCTTTGATCGTGACGGCGACTTTTGAGAAGCCCTGCTTCTTTCCTAATGACGCATTGTCAAAGGTGAGGAGGTAAGGTATAGTTTATACAGCTGTGTGAAATCCTGCCTCGGGATCGCATTGCCTTATCTAACTTCTGCCTCTGCAATCAGTTAAAATCTCCCTGCTGCAAAACGTGGTGGCCACCTCTCGCACGTCCAGGCCCACCTTTTCTCTCCCTTTTGAAATAGGAGAAAGCCATGCCTGTTAAATGAACAGAGGCAGATTTTAGATGAGGCAATGCGCGTCTTCAGGCAGCGCTCAGCAATCTGCGCCGCGTGTTGTGGGACGCTGAGGGAGACGAAACGACGCTCTTGCCAGGTCCTCATAAGCAGGCGGCTGGTGATGGCAGCAGAGAGCACCACACCGGGAATGCCTACGCTCCCACAAAATACAGCTCAGCTACCTGATTTGAGTGGTTGTGGGGTCGGAACTACGCCGACTCGAGAAGCGTTCTCTATCGAGCCAGGACTCCTCCCAGACAGACCCGTAGTTTTTACACGCGCTAGAAGAGACGAATTATTACCCGCCCGGGGATGTTGCAACGTCTCCATTACATAGGCTCCCGAAAATCGAGGTGGAGTTGATGTAAACAGTTCAGTATATGTTGAAAGGATACCATTTCATGGCAACACGAGTAGATTCCGCCACAAATACCGCCCAGGGCGCTCAGGCGCAATACTTCCGTGTGACCGATCAGGTTCCCGAAGAGGTCTGGTATTGGGCAGCTCTCGGCTCTATCATTGTCTCAGCAAGTCTGTTTTTGCTGGGCAAGCGCGATTGGAGCATTTTCGTCGGCCAGTGGCCCCCGACCTTCCTCCTCTTCGGCCTGTTCCACAAGATGCTGCGCCCTTCATAAAGGGCAGACTTAATAGCCGGGCAGGTGCTCGCTCTTCACCACCCGTGTGTCTGTCCTACAGACAGACATACCTTACGGAAAGGGATTTCTCCCATGGAAAATATTGGCACATCGATTGTCAACGCGCTCAACGATGCGGTGAGGCTCATCCTCACCTTCATCCCGCGCGTCATCGGTTTCTTGATCATCCTGCTCGTCGGCTGGCTCATCGCCACATTGGTCAGTAAGGCCCTGACCCTGGTGCTGCGCAAGATCGGCTTTGACCGCATGTCCGAACGCATCGGACTCACCCGCTTCGAGGGACGCATGGGTGTTCACCTTGATTCGGCTGGCATCTTAGGGAAAATCGTGTACTGGTTCGTCCTGCTCATTTTCCTGGTGCCCGCCGCCGACGCGCTGGGAGTCCCGGCCGTCAGCAATATCCTCAATCAGCTGGTGGGCTATATCCCCAACGTTTTCGTCGCCATTCTGGTGCTCTTTCTGGGTGCCCTGGCCGGGACCGTGGTGGGGGATCTCGTACGGGGCGCGACAGCGAGCGCCAAGATGGGCAACCCCAACCTGTTCGCGACCATCGCGCGCTGGGCCGTCATCGGCTTTGCCGCACTGATCGCCTTGGAGCAGTTGCAGATCGCCCCCGCGCTCATCAATGAGCTGTTCGGGGCGATTGTTGCCGCGGCAGCCCTGGCCTTCGCCCTGGCCTTCGGCCTGGGTGGGCAGGAGACCGCGCGCAAGTGGCTCAGCCGTGGGGAAAGCACCGCGATCAAGACTGCCTCTCAGCTTCAGGCGCAACAGCCACAGCCCTCCGCCGATGGCCAGGCACCGACGCAGCAGATGCGCCAGCCTTACTAGTTCAGGGAAATAACGTTCCTGTTTTCCCTCTCCCGTCATTTGTATATCGTTCGCATTTTTGTTACCGTAAAGTAGTACCTACAAACAGAAGGAGAACAGACTTGACCACGACCGATCGTGCAACCGTCGTCGGTGTTTTCACAGACGACACCCAGGCCCAGCAGGCCATCGAAGCCTTACGGCAAGCGGGCTTCAGAGAGAACCAGATCAGCTACTCAGGGCATGGGGCCTCTTCAGGCGGATTTCTTGCGGGCCTCAAGAGCTTTTTCACCGGCGAAGATTACTCAACCGGTGGGGCCTACCATGACCTGGTAGGCATGGGCATGTTCGAGGAAGACGCTCAGGCGTTTTCCCGCGAGTATGAGGCAGGCCGCAGTATCGTTGCAGTGACGGGCAACCGCGCGCAAGAAGCTTCGACCTTCATGTCCCAGTATGGCGGGTACGGTCCCGGCCGGAGTGCATCACGTATGACTGATTACGACACGACCACCGCCGCACCCGGACAAACGACGGCTGACACCGATGAAGCCAGACGCCTGAAGCTGCGGGAAGAACAGTTGCAGGTCTACAAGCAGCCGGTCCAGACCGGGGAAGTCGGACTGTACAAAGAGGTGGTCAGCGAGCAGCAAAGCATCAACGTCCCCGTGACCCACGAAGAGGTCTATATCGAGCGCCGCGCTGGCTCCGGCCAGGTCTCCGATGCGCCTATTGGCGAGGGCGAGAGCATTCGCGTTCCCGTCAGCGCCGAACAGGTCCAGTTCAACAAGCAGACCGTCGAGACGGGAGAGGTTGCTATTGGCAAGCGCGCGGTGCAGGAGACCCAACAGGTCAGCGAGACGGTGCGCCATGAAGAGGCCCGCGTCGACCGTCAGGGCGAAGCGAATGTCAGAGGTGATGAGACCGACACAGACTTGCCAGGTCGCTAGCCACCGGTGAAACACCAGGGCAAGCAGCGGTGAAGCGTTTCACGGCTGCTTCCCCATTTCCTGGTGTGTACGTTCGTAGAGGAGAGAATGTATGGCTACAACAGAAAATCGGCTCGCCATTGGCGTCTTTCGAGATCGCGCGCTCGCGGAATCAACCGTAGAGCACCTGAGGCAAGCAGGATTTCGAGACGACGAGATCAGGATGTGGGGCCAGGGCGCTTCCACAGGCGGCTTGCTGGAAACCCTGAAGAACACGTTGTCACGTGCGACGACGGAGGCGGGAAGTATTTCCAGTTCCCTCGTAGAAATGGGAGAGCCTCATGAGGATGCCGATTACTACCAGCGCGAAGCTGAGACGGGCCACTACATTGTCGCCGTTGCCTCCTATGGTCACAGCCGGGAGGCCAACGACATCTTGTACCGGGCGGGTGCCTACACCGCGCAGACCAGTCTGACCCGCGATCTGCATACCCTTCCATTGCGCGAGGAAGTGCTCACAGCCCGGACGCAGCCCGTTGAGATTGGTGAGGTGCTCATCCGCAAAGAGGTGGTCACCGAGGAGAGGACAATTACCGTCACCATCCAGCGCGAAGAAATCATCATCGAGCGCCGCCAGCTCACCCCGCAGGAGACCTCTTCCGGCGACTCAACAGGCACTCCAGGCACGCTGGTCGAACTGGCCGCGGGCGAAACCATCAGAATTCCCATCCGCGAAGAACAGGTAGTCATCGAAAAGCGACCCGTCGTGACGGGAGAACTTACCGTCGGCAAGCGCACGGTGCAAGAAATCCGGCGTTTCTCCGACAGGGTGCGGCGAGAAGTGCCCCATGTCGAAAGAGAGGGGGATGTCGTGGTGCATGGCGACACCGGAGAACATGGTGGGGTGTGATACGTTTAGTGTGCCTGGCATTCTTTCCTCGCACACGCCAGGAGAAGGAGAGCACTATGTGGCCATTTGATCAAAACAACCAGCAGATGTACCAACAGTACGCTACCCATGCCGAGCAGGGCACCTATGAGCAGATACCCGAGCAGGAGGCCCGGCAGAACTACCAGCAGTTCGTGCAAAACGCTCCCCCGCAGATGGTCGAGCAGGCGCACGCGCAATACTTCCAGCAAATGCCTCAAAAGCAACATGCTAGCCTGATGCAAGGTGTGCTTTCAGGTCTCGTGCAGCGAGGCATCAATCCCGGGCAAGCAGGCATCCAGAACCTGGATCCCAATGCTATGTCACCTCAAGACGGCGGGCGTCTGATGAGTTTTGCTCAGCAGCAACAGCCCGGCCTGCTGCAGCAGGTCATGGGGCCTGGTGGCCCACTCGGCAGCACGGGCGCGAAACTGGCGGTGGCCGGGGTCGTGGCGTTCGCAGCCAAGCAGATGCTAGGGAGTGGAGGTGGCCAGGGCGGTTTGAGGTTGTAAACGCAGTCATTCGACGGACGCGGAGCGTGTCAATGTCCAGGCACGGATGGAAAGGCAAGGACCTCAGAAACCGCTTCGGAGATGAGCATTTCTCAGGTCCTGTTGGTTTGTGCTCGGCAGGAGACCTGTCTGGC
>DATGGW010000101.1:0-4303 GCA_035308345.1 Ktedonobacteraceae bacterium
CTCGTCACTCCAGCAGCCGAATGAAGATTGAGAGGAGAACCAGGCGAGAAAAGCTAGTATCCCTGGCGCGCTAATGACATAAGATAAAGGTGTAGCTATTATTTACGCGCCCGGACCGAGTTTGTGGTCCGGGCGCGTGAATAATAGTTAGAACACAGAACCGTTAGAACTGCGATTGCTTGGCAGCTGAACCGGTGAAGTCAGGACTCAGCGCCTTGACATCATTGGGCTGAGTCGGGTCGATCTGGAAAATGACCGAATCGCGCGTGGGAACACGCTGATTCGGTGATGATCCATAGGTAACCGAGGGATACAAGCCGCCCAGATCAACGCTGTTCAACGAACTGAAGGCGTTAAACAGACCGTCACGTGTGAGATCGTTGTTCGCCATCGCCTTCTTTAGGATAGCGTAGGTGATGTAGGATTCAGTATAGCCGAACTCGAAGTACCCATCCGGCTGCTGCTTCGGCGCATACTTGGCGACATCCTGCAACAATTGCGCCATGCCAGGCTTGCTTGTATCACCCCATGTTGCTCCCTGGCCAACCACCCAGAGTTTGGTGAGCAGAGGCCTCAAGGCAGGGACAGCGAGCAGACCATTGGCCCACGCGGGGCTCTGGAGAATAAACTGCGGAAAGTAGCCTAGTTTGGCAGCCGTGCCGACGATGGTAGCGGTCACGAGCGGCAGCGTTGAGAGGAAGACATACTTCGCCCCCTTTGCTTTCATCTCCGAAACCTGTGCAGTGAAGTCGGTGTCGGTCACCGCGTAAGGCGCCTCAGCCACGTCGTTCAACCCATAAGCAGACACAGCCTCTTTGTAGCCGGTCTGTCCATCCTGGCCATACTCATCATTCTGGTAAATGATGCCGGTGGCAGGATTCTTGACACCCAGCGTATTCACCAAGTAGTCGAAGGCATTTTCAACCTGCAGCCGATAAGGGGTCCCAACCAGAATGATGTATTTCTGGCGCGCCAGCGAGGAAGCCAGTGTCGCTGCTGAAATCAGCATATGGTCTCGGATGGCAAAGGGATTGATGGCCTCGGTAGGAGGCGTTCCCAGGCTGTCAGCGATCATCAGCACCTGGTTGTGAATCTTTTGGTAGAGCTGCACCGCGATTTGCGGATTGTACTGCGAGTCCTCCTCCAGGAATTTCACCTTGTAGCCATTGATCCCACCATTATCATTGACGTGATCAAAGAACACCTTCACCCCGAGCGCCAGGGGGTCCCCAATTGGGGCCGCCACCGGGCCTGAGTAAGGGGAGATGATGCCCAGGGTGATCGTCTTATTTGCTACATCGACACCCGGACCGACTTTAAGAGTACTTCCGCTGCCATTGTTGTTTGCGCTGTTGGCACATCCTGAGAGCACCATCACACAAACGACAATGAGACCTATGCACGAAAAGAGCTTCTTAGTAAGCATGGATTGCACCTCTTTTTGGAACATTCGAGATGACGACGGTTGAGCATGTAAAATGCGCTACATCTCCTAAATCCTGCTCTTATGATCTGTCGCGGGCAAAACTACGCTCTTTCGCCTTTGGTGAGCGTGGAGTTCCTGGCATCCAGCGGGGGCGCGGAGTCCGGCGGCAGATCACTTATCTCGGCTGGTTCACCTCCTTCATCCTTGTGAGTATTGAACTTGCGGGCCAACACCTGGCCCCGGCGTACAAGCCCAATCACGCCTCCCGGCTCAAAGAGCAAGAAGGCGACAATTAACAGACCGTAAAGAAGGGCATTCAGATCGCCGCTGCTGATTCCTCCCGAACCGCTTGCCACAGGCAGCAGTGAGAAATGATCGATGATCAGCGGCAATCCAAACACGAATGCTGCTCCAAGAATTGATCCCCAGACACTGGCGATTCCGCCAATGATAATGGCTGCTACGAATTGGATGGAGAGTGTCAGGCTCCAGTAATTAGGAGTGACATAACCACTGTACGAGGCAAACAGAGCGCCCGCGATGCCTGCCAGGAAGGAAGATAGGATGAAGGCACCCATCTTGGCCTCGAACAAGTTAACGCCCATAATAGTCGCGCCTGTTTCGTTGTCACGCACTGCCTGGAACGCGCGACCGGTACGCGAACGCATTACGTTATACACAAAGAGCGCCGCCAGCGCTAAAACGATCAGTATCAACAAGAAATTTTGCTGGCCGGATGTTAACGCCACACCAAAAAAAGTGTTTTGCTGGTCAAACGTCGCGTTTCCTATGGCCGGCACAGGGAAAGGGCGTCCCTGCGGACCGCCTGTGATGCCGCGCGCGTTCTGAAAGATATATTGCCCGATGAAAATCAGCGAGAGTGAGACGATGCCCAGGTAAAAGCCTTTTAGCCGCAGGGCTGTGGGTCCTATCAGCGCACCGATGAGCGCAGCCACGATACCCGCTGCCGGGAGCCAGATGATGAATGGAAGGCCAAGGCCGAGCGGATCGAGTGGAGACGATGGCCGATCGCCGCCGAGGTATGCCGCGGTATACGCGCCAATCGCCATAAAGAAAGCGATGCCCAGTGATATCTGGCCAGTATACCCCGAAAGCACGTTGAGCGCAAGTGCCGCGATTGCCGCGATCAGGGTATAGTTGACTATCGTGAACCAATCATCATTCGCGACAGAGAAGAAGATCACAATAATTGCCACGACCAGAATAGCCGCGATCCAGCGTGATGCCTTTCCTCTTAGTATTCGTGATGATGGTACAGCAGTGGGTGGAGTGCTGGCCTTTGGGGACGCGCTCATATTCGCTCCACCTTTCTCGTACCGAAGAGTCCATACGGCCGGATGAGCAGCACAAGGATCATGACCAGGTAAGGAGTAATCTGGTGAATACCCGCGCCCAGTAAGTTGGCAACGTGACTTTCATAACCGGCAGTCAGGTCCTGCACTAGACCAATAATGATGCCGCCCACTACGGCCCCCACGACCGAATCGATTCCGCCCAGGATGATGGCAGGGAATGCCAGCAACGCGGCGCTTCCCAGCGTCGGATCCATAGCGTAGGTGCTGAAAGCGAGAAAGACTCCGCCAATGGTGGCAACGGCTGCCGCCATACCCCAGGCCAGGGCGTAGACCGAGCGTATGTTGATGCCCACCGCCAGCGACGCTTCCTGGTCGAGCGCGGTGGCACGCATTGCCAGTCCATACCTGGTGTACTGGAAGAAATAGAAGAGCATGGCGCACAAAACGACCGTCACCAGAATCGTCAGCAGGTCATCCGCGCCCAGGTGGACGCCGGCTATGTTAAAACCATTGGCGATGGTGAATGGAGAGGCCGCCGGAACAGGATTCGATCCCCATCCCACAAGGACGGCAGTGCGTAGAATAGTATCCAGGCCAATCGTGATCATCAAGATGGAGAAGACCGGGCGCCCGATCATGCGCCGCAGGATAAAGCGTTCAAAAAGGAGACCGATCGCCACCGTCACCACGACGCCTAAGACGAGTGCGAAAATAAAGTTCAGGTGCCATGAGAACACACCAGACGAAACAACATAGGCACCCACCAGCAGCAGTTCGCCCTGGGCAAAGTTGATGACCTCACTGGCCTTGAAAATCATAGTGAAGCCCAGTCCGATCAGAGCATAAATACAACCCAGCGCGATGCCCGCGAAGGCTATTTGGATAAAATATGCCATATTTCTCTCCAGCTAGCGTTTTTATGCATGATTCTCTTCAGTTGAGATTGGTATGGCGGCGGCAACTCCACCGCCGAACTCTTCGCCCAGGTAGGCTTTAATCACATCGGGATTGGCCTGCACCTCAACCGGCGTTCCTTGCGCGATGACGCGCCCGAAATCGAGTACCAACACGCGATCAGCGATACCCATGACCAGCGCCATATCGTGCTCAACAAGTATCTGGGTAACGCCGAGTTGCTCTTTGATATCCAGAATGACGGCGGCGATATCCTGGGTTTCCTCAAATCCCATGCCCGCGACCGGCTCGTCGAGCAGGAGCAGTTTGGGTTCCAGGGCCAGCGCGCGGGCTAAATCGGCTCGCTTCTGCAATCCATAGGACAGGCTGCCCAGCGGCTGGTTTTGCAGGCGCTGCAATCCCATCAAGTCGAGCAGGCGCAGGCAGTAAGCGCGGTTCCTTTTTTCTTCACTTCGCGTCAGGCCTAGATAGATGCCGCCTAGCACGATGCCGCTGCGCATGCGGGTATGACGACCGAGTAGCAAGTAATCCATCACGGTCATCGTTGGGAATTGCCCGAGATTCTGGAAAGTGCGGGCGATGCCGGCGCGCGCCACCTGGAACGCTTTTAGTTCCAGCAGATCACGTCCCTCGAAAGTTACACGCC
>DATGGW010000102.1:0-8145 GCA_035308345.1 Ktedonobacteraceae bacterium
CGACACCGTTGGTGTGGGCGTGGTTGTACCTCCCAGGTTGATATTCTGGTCGTCGAAAGACTGCAGCGCAACGGTCGGGCTGGTCGAGCCGCTAATGTTCAGGAAGGTGATGGTGACGGTATCACCGGCCTGCACAAGCGGCAGCTTGGGCGATAGGCTCAGATTGGCCGTGAAGATGACGTGCTGACCTGAGACCTGGATGTAGTAGATGGTGTTGCTGCCCTGCTGCACCGGAGAAATGCGTAAGACTTTGGCCGTCACTGTTTGCTGCGTGCCGCCTGTGGGCGATGCGGCCCCGCAGGAATTGGGGATGCCCTGCTGCGCAAGCCATACTTTGTAGTCGTTGAGGGCCGCCGGTAGGTTAGCTTCAAACTGCACGTTGCCGCCATTTAGCGCCCTGGCGTCGATAATGCCCGCATCCTGGAAGATACCATTGCTACTGTAGATGGCTACCCAGGTGGGGACACTACAAATCTGGTAGAGTTGGAAACTGTCCACATTATAGTGCAGGATGTTGGCGCGCGTCGAGGCAAAGGTGTTTTGCACATTACCGCCAATGCCCAATCCTGCCGCGGCTGTATAGAAAACTGCCTGATTCTTGTGTGTGTCGAAAAGGAACACGCCTGTGCTGGAGTTGTCGCTGCCTGTGTTGGAGGTCATGGGAACGAGCCAGACGGGTTGATCAGCATTGTTGTAGACCAGTTGCGGATCAGAGGCGGGCTGCTGTTGCCCCGCGCCCGATGGGTTGAACCAGGGGGCGGCATGGTACAGACCCCACCAGGTCAGGTACTGGTTAACGGTGTCGGATGGCATGACGCGATCAACCCAGGTGGGTACGTTCTGTGGGTCGTATTCGGTGATGACTCCGGTGTGCGCATCTACTATCAGTACTTTGCTGAGTACATCACCGGTATAGCCGCGCGTTGGCTGCATCAGCGAAATGGTCCAGTAAGGATGGAAGCTGTCATCAAGCTCTATTGTAGGGTCTACAAGCCTGCCATTAGTGTAGCCGCTCAGGTAGACGTGACGCAGCAGGTCCTGGTTGAAAATGGCTCCCGGCAAGTAGGCGAGGGAGTCTCCCTTGCCGACATGCAACTGCGGCGAAGCCTGCGGGTTCTCGGCATCGACCACTACGAAGCCAGGCGTCGAAGAGTTGGCGAGATTGATAAAGATGTTGTTATAACTTAGTGGAGCGACATAGTACAGGTGATGATTGATTGATTGCAACGTGTAACTAGCGGGGTCGATATTATAGGATGATCCGAGGTTCTGACCGTTAGAGCCAAGCACCTGCTGCCCTTTGAAGTTGGCAACAGCGGAGCTGACCAGCACGATATGGTTGGGATCAGTTTGCACCAGGGGCGTCGATGAATTGTCGATGGTAATGTGAGGGATGGCAGCCAGCGCCTTGGCGTTGCTATCGAACCAGGTGGTGAAGATGACGATCAGACCGGCCACGACAATGGCGATGCCCACGGCAATCACAAGGCCAAAGATACCCGCCGCGACCGCTCCGCGCGAGATATTAGAAGGAAGTTGCCTGGGGCTTCGCGTGGTAGATCTGCCCTGGCTGGCGGCTGAAAGGTCTTCGAGCGTGCTCAGGGCGGGACGCGCGAAAGCAAACAGGTTGCCTATGCTGCTGATCACCAGGGGCCATAGCACCCATTGCCAGCCACCGAAGGGGCCAGTCAGCGCCGGTTCGGAGAAGTAGACGATGGCAAGGCAGAGCAGGTAGTTGAAGATGAAGTAACCGATGAACCAACGCGTGAATTTTCTTGCTATGAAGGCTTCGCGTCGTCCAAAGCCCAGTCGTCCGATAGTAAGTATGACCATGACAATAACCGCGCCAATCAGCGCCAGTAATAAGACAATCATGACAGCCTCTCCTCATTGTTCAATACAGGAATATCCTTCCCTATTGTAGTGTTGTTAGAGATAATAAGCAACACTTTTATAAAATGCGCTCCATAAGGTGAGAACGATAAGGTAAGGGAGTTCCAAAATCATGCAATTATTTGGGAAAAAATCAAGAACACAGATCGAAAAACTGCCAGATGGACAGGATCGACTTCCGCCCGGACAATACCTGACCGCTAAATGGCCTGTACTGAGCTACGAACGCACGCCTGACAAATTGCCCGCAGATTGGAAATTGAAGATCAAAGGGTTGGTGGAGAATCCTTTTGAATTGACCTGGGAAGAATTCCTGGCCCTGCCACGCACGACCATCACGACCGATATCCACTGCGTGACTACCTGGAGTCGCTACGACAATACCTGGGAAGGCGTGCATATCCGCGAAATCCTGCAGCGCGCGAAGCCGTTGCCAGAGGCGAAGTTTGTGATGGCGCATTCGTGGACGGGCTATACCACTAACCTTCCACTGGCCGACCTGGATGATGACGATGTGATTATTGCCATCAAGCACGAGGGTGAGGACCTTGAGGCCGAGCACGGCGGCCCGGTGCGCCTGGTGGTGCCGAAGTTGTACTTCTACAAGAGCGCGAAGTGGCTGGACGGCTTCGAGTTTATGGAGCGCGACCGCCCCGGCTTCTGGGAGCAGCGCGGCTATCACAATCACGCCGACCCGTGGCAGGAGGAGCGGTACTGGTAGAAAGCTACTTCTCCAGCGTACTCTTCGTAATCCTCTCGCCGTCATAGGAGATCAGGATGTGCTTGTCCTCGTAGACGGTTTCCAGGTGGACGGGGCGGCCCCACAGCGTATAGACGTGCTGGAGCGTTTTCTCAGCGTAGAGCATGTCGAGTTCCTGGCCCTCGAAGAGGTGCTTGATATAGAGCTCGCGATTGCCACGGTAGTCGCCGTTGTCAACCACCAGGTAGGGGCTGCCAAAGTTGGTCATGCTGGCAACGATGCCGTCGCGCACCTTCTCCCAGTTTTTCTCGACGATCACCCATTCATCGCCCTCTTTTTTATAAAGGTAGAGGTCAAGGTCTTTGATGAGATCTTCGTTGAGATAGTTGCGCAGGAATGAAACGTCGTTGTCCATCTCGCGCACCTCGAAAATCTTTTGTCGCCCCTGTCCGGGTTTGCGTCCCAGGCGCTCCTGTTCTTCTCTGGTGGGGTTATCCCAGCGCCGCTCGATGTCTTCGAGTACCTTGAAACCCACGTAGTATGGATTAAGGTAAGTGCGCGAGGGCGAGAGGACGCTTGAATGCAATTGGGCAAATTCAAGTGTATCGGAGTCGGAGATGAAGCCTTTGTTGCCCATTTCGCGCATGATGCGCGAGTGCCACAGGCTGGCCCAGCCTTCGTTCATGGTCTTAGTTTGCATCTGTGGCACGAAGTAGAGCATTTCCGTGCGCACGATTTCGATGATGTCGCGCTGCCAGGGTTCCAGGTGCGGCGCGTGACGCATCAGGAAGAGCAGGATGTCCTTCTCCGGTTTTTCAGGAAATCTGGGCGGCCTGCCAAGCATGCGTTCGCGTTCCTCTTCCGCCTTCTTAGCTTTTGTGTCGAGTCCCCACAGGTCATCGTATGGGCCGACCGATACGTTGGCGGGTTTTTCGTCTTTTTTCTCTGACTCATTCTCGCGAATTAAGAGGTTATAGTCTACGTGCTCCTGGATGGAGAGCACAGCATCCAGGAAACGCTCAACTTCGGCCTTGCCGTGATCGTACTCGTATTTGGCGATGCGCTCGGCATGGATGCTGACCTTGTCGATCATGTGGCGCGAGGTGTGCTGGAAGTAGGCGTTGTTCTTAAAAAAGTCTGTATGTCCGAAGACGTGCGCCGCGACAAAGGTGTTCTGGAGCAGGTCGTTCATATCCATAAGAAAGGCGTAGCTGGGATTGGTATTGACGACCATCTCGTAGATTTTGCTCAATCCGAAGTCGTATTGCATTTTTTGCCGGTGATAAGCTTTGCCATGCGTCCAGTGACTGAAGCGTCCGGGCAGGCTGTACGAGGCAAATTCGTACATGATGGTCGCGGGCACCAGCTCGAAATGCGTGGGAAATGGGTCGAGTCCGAAGTTGCGGGCCTCATCCCAGGCATGATCTATCGCATCTCGCAGACGTTCAATATCGCTATCTGCCATTAGATACTCCTTTGCCGACACGGAGATCCATCGCTGCGCACAGGATGACAGGTCCGACTAGCGCGCGGGGACGGTTTCGCGCAGCGCGAAGAACTTCCTCAGCGCGGGATAGACCTCTTTTTTGTCAGAGATGGTGACAGAGGTGAATTTCTTGTCGTTGATCTTGTTATAGGCGGACATCAGTGTGCTGGGTGAGCGATAATGCCCCTCGCGAATTTCTCCGTAGCCAAAGATGTTGCAGAGTTCCATCAGTTTGGTGACCAGTTGCACGCAGCGGTCGTTGTCCCAGGGCAAGTTATCACCGTCGGAGAAATGGAACGGGTAGATGTTCCAGTCGTCCGGGTTAAAGCGTTCGTGAATGATTTGCAGGGCCAGTTCATAGGCCGACGAGACCTGCGTGCCGCCGCTTTCCCCTTTATGGAAGAACTCTTCTTCGGTGACTTCTTTGGCCTCGGTATGGTGGCTAATGAAGACGATCTGCACATTGTTGTACCTGGTGCGCAGGAAACGCACCATCCAGAAGTAGAAGCTGCGCGCGATGTATTTTTCAAATTCACCCATTGAACCACTGACGTCCATCATGGCTATTACTACCGCGTTGGATTGATAGCGGATGGTTGGCTCCCACACTTTGAAGCGCAGGTCATCGGACTTGATGTCTTTGAATCTGGCATCGCCTTTGGCGGCGTTGCGCTTCATGTTTTCCATGATGGTGCGCTTCTTGTCCAGGTTGGTAAGCGGGCCTTTTTTGCGCACATCGGTGAAGCGCACAGCATCGGTCTGGAGCTCTTGCTGGCGTTTCTGTTCCAGGTTGGGCAGGCCGAGGTCCTCGAAGATCATGGCGGCCAGTTCATCCATGGTGATTTCGGCTTCATAATAGTCGTAACCGGCTTCCTGGCCGGCATCACCTTTCTTGCCTTTGCCGGGGCGCGGCTCCTGGGCAATGACATCGCCGACTTTGCTTTTGCCGTTGCCCTGGCCCGCGTGCTGCTGGCGGCCTGGGTCGTAGCGGAAGCGGTACTCATCCAGAGAACGGATGGGAACGCGCACCATTTTCTTGCCATCAGAGAGGATGATGCTTTCTTCGCTAACGATGTCGCCGAGGTTTTTCTTGATGGCCTCGCGGATTTTCTCTTTGTGACGTTCCTGGTCTACCTGTCCTTTGCGATGCAATGACCAATCATGTTGTGAGACAGACATGGAGAATACTCCTTATTTCGCCAATTCGCCGGGGTGACTCTCGCGGTCGCCCTGGCTGCCTCTAGCGGTTCAGCAAACTACCTGTATAGCGTAAAATTTCGTTGGCGCATACATGGCAGTACCCATGCTCTGTCATGAGGCGGTTAACCACATCGTTGATTTTGCGTAGTTGCTCTTTATCGGGAGTGCGCGCGGAAGTGGTAATTTTCACAACGTCGCGCAGGTCGGCGAAGAGTTTCTTCTCAATAGCCTCCTTCAAGCGTTCGTGACTGGTGTAATCAAAAGTCATGCCTTTACGCGCCAATGACGAGATGCGGATAAGAATCTCCTCGCGGAAAGACTTCTTGGAGTTTTCAGTGATGCCAATCTGCTCTTCTATGGAGCGCATCAACTGCTCATCCGGCTCCATCTCCTCTTCGGTGATGGGGTCGCGCAGGCGTGTTTTGTTACAGTAAGCCTCGACGTTGTCCAGGTAGTTATTGAGCAAGGTATGCGCCGATTCTTCGTAGGAGTAAACGAAGGCGCGCTGCACTTCTTTCTTAGCCATTTCGTCGTACTCTTTACGCGCTTCTTGAATGAAGTTCAGGTAACGTTCGCGTTCCTCGCGCGTGATGCTGGTATGTTGATCGAGTCCATCGCGCAGGGCGCGCAGGGCATCGATGGGATTGATGCAGGTGGTGTTCTGTTTGACCAGCGCGCTGGACAGGCGGTTGATGACATAGCGTGGTGAGATGCCGTCCATGCCTTCGCGCACCGCTTCATCCTGCAACTCTTTGATGTCCTTCTGCTTGAAGTCCTCGATATCCTCGCCGTCGTAAAGCTTGAGCTTCTTCATAGTGCTCATGCCCGCCTTCTTTGATGGCTCCAGTCGTGTGAGCACCGCAAAGATGCTGGCTATGCGCAGCGTGTAGGGGGCGATATGCACATTTTGCAATGCGCTTTGCTTGAGCAGCTTCTCGTATATTTTCACCTCATCAGAGGTGCGCAGATTATATGGTACTTTGACGAGGATAATGCGATCCTGCAGGGCTTCCGACTTCTTATTGCCCACGAATGCCTGGTATTCGTGTTCGTTGGTATGGCTGACGACCACTTCATCGGCATAGATCATACTGAAGCGCCCGGTCTTAATGTTCTGTTCCTGGCTGAGTGTGAGCAGCACGTACAGGAATTTCTCATCCGTCTTAAGCATCTCGACGAACTCCATAATACCGCGATTGGCGATGTTGAGTTCGCCGTCGAAACGATAGGCGCGGGGATCGCTTTCAACGCCAACTTCACCGATGGTAGAGAGGTCGATGCCTCCGACTAACTCACTGATATCCTGGCTTTTGGGGTCGGACGGTGTGAATGTGCCAACGCCCACGCGATATTTTTCGCTAAATGCTATGCGTTTGACGGGGACATCCTCGATGTGGCCTCGGTAATGTGTGTCTATCATGTAACGGCAATGAGGACAGAGGTCGCCCTCGATGTAGAGGCCAAATTCGGTTTCGACATCGGCGCGCAGATCATAGGGGATGAGGTGCAGCGGTTCCTCGTGCATGGGACAATCTTTGATGGCGTAGACCGCGCCTGCATCGATGCGGCTATAGGCCTCCAGCCCGCGTTTGATCAGGTAGACAATGGATGATTTACCGCCGCCGACAGGACCCATCAACAAGAGGATGCGTTTGCGTACTTCCAGGCGCTGCGCGGCTGAGTGGAAGTACTCGACGATTTGCTGCAATGGTTTCTCGATGCCGAAGATTTCCTGGCTGAAGAAGTTGTAGTTAGGCTCTCCGTTGCGGACGCTCTCGATACCTGCGTCCATAATCATATGATAAATGCGCTCGTGTGATAGACGCGCCACTTCATGTTTCTTGCTAGCAATCTCAAAGTACTGGGCAAACGTACCTTCCCACTGCAAATCCCGTTCACGATCCCTGTATTCCTCTAACCGCTTCACCAGGTCCATAAGTCACCCTCTCTGTTCTATGCTGTTAGGACGACGCTACAATCACTAACTGCTATAGGGGCGCGATTGATGGCGTCCCACTAAGGCAACCGGGTACATATCGTAAAGACGATAGATCATTTCTCGAATATGCATCATTATTGATTTCAAAAGGGCTGGTTTCTTGCTCGACACAGCGAGTTAGAGAACCCAGCCCTTTCTTTACTGATGCTACATGGAAATTGAACCGCTCGACAAGTCGAGTTAGAGAACCAGCCCTTTCGTTTTCAAGTCTTGACGGGAGGTAAGCTCCTTGCTGTATTATTCTCAATTTCGGTCCCATTTTCCATTCCAGGCGGGAGATGAAACCTACGAGATTCTGCCATATCTATGGCTTGTAATCGTAGCATACAGTACATACAGGTCGGTGTCAAGGGTAAAAAAAGCGCATTCGCGCGGCTTTCACATCTCCTTCACATGCCCATCGAGGAAAGAAGAGTGTTTTCGCCTGCAAGTCATTAACTCTGCCTGCGACGGCAATGACAAACGATCTAATTGGATGATGCGACGAAAGTAATAGCTGTTCCATGTGCTATACCTAATGTTTTAGCGGCATTGCCATTGCGTACCGCGATGCCGACATAGCCGGAGCTATCCCCAAAGATAAATGGTTGTCCATCTTCGGGTCCAGCGGCGAAGAAGCGCCTGCGCTGGTCTACTCTCTTGCCCTGCGCCGGGAAGGTGATCTGCGCCTGGGGAAGATCAAATAGATCGGGAACCATAGCCAGCGGAATTGAGGTGATGAGATTGCCAAAGTTGTCAATATGGATAATGCGCGCCTCAATCGCATCGCCATGCCGCACCGGCTGGCCGATTTCCAGGCGTTTGAGGGCGGCCGGGTCTATGGCGATACCCAGGTCGAGCAAGATGGCGGCTGCGCCGCGCGCCAGG
>DATGGW010000103.1:0-3973 GCA_035308345.1 Ktedonobacteraceae bacterium
CGGCACCGCCTGCGTCGTTCCTCTGGGATTGCTCTCCCAGCTAACGTTCGGTAATTTAGTGGATGCACCACTTAGTTTTCCTTACGAATCAACCAACAGATCCACGTCTCAGAGCCACCGTTTCCTCCGCCCCCTGCCGTAAGAGGAGCACCTGCACGTTCCCTTGTGTTGTTGGCGCTCAATTTTCTGTGATTGTCCCACAGAAAGCGCTTAAAATCAATCCTGATCTTCGATGTTAGGAATATACTGAAGAAGCTAAAGGAGGCGCAAGGAAAATACAGATGTAAATCTCTTTCGCACCCAAAATACTTGACAGCCCATCAAGTCCCCGCTATACTCTTCTCAGAAAACAACATACATGAAGCGCTGAACAGGAAGAGTATACGACATCGCTTCCGTCATAGAGAGTCGGAGCCGGTGAAATCCGATACGTAAGCGGTCGTAGAATGGGCCTGGGAGCAAATGAGCGAACGTTCTGTAACTTTCTGTGAAGGATGCACAGAAAAAAAGAACTAGTAGGACTCATTCGGAACGTCCCCCGTTACTGAGGACAGGATATGATAGCGTATCCGGCAAAGAGGGATCAATTCTGCTATTCTTAACCTGGCAGCAATTGATCTGAATCAGGGTGGCACCACGAAAGCTTCACGCCTCTCGTCCCTTGCATGGGAAAAGTGGCGTTTTTTATTGTCTTTTATCACGCTAAGTTGATGGAGGTATTCTAATGGCTGTGAACATGAACAACGATGTCAAACCTGAACCGGCCATGCCCGGCGCGAGCACTCCCGTGAAAAAACGCGTCTTCTCCGGCATCCAGCCGACGGGCAACCTGCACCTGGGCAATTACCTGGGCGCGCTGCGCAACTGGACGCAGACCCAGTCGCAGTACGACAACATTTTCTGTATAGTGGACCTGCACGCCATCACGCTGCCAATTGACCCGCGGGTGCTGCATGAGAGTATTCGTCAACTGGCCGCGGTATACCTTGCCGCCGGGCTGGACCTGCGCTACTGCAAGCTATTCGTGCAGTCGCACGTGCATGAGCACGCCGAGGCAAGCTGGATCATGAACTGCTATACGCCAATGGGTTGGCTGAATCGCATGACGCAGTTCAAATCCAAAGCGGGTGAGAACGCGGATACTGTCAGCACCGGTCTTTATTGCTATCCCGTTTTGATGGCCTGCGACATCCTGCTCTACCAGACCCATTATGTGCCTGTGGGTGACGACCAGCGACAGCACATCGAGTTCACGCGCGACCTGGCACAGCGCTTCAACTCCTACTACGGGCAGCAGGTATTCACCATCCCGGAGGATCAGATTCGCGAGGTGGGCGCACGCATCATGGCGCTGGACGACCCTACAAAGAAAATGAGCAAGAGCGACCCAAACCCTGGCTCGCGCATCAATCTACTGGATGATGCCAGAACCATCAAACAGAAGATCGCGCGCGCCACTACCGACTCGGAGCGCCTGGTAAAGTTCGACCCGCAGCGCCCCGGCATCTACAACCTGCTGTCCATCTACCAGTTATTGACAGGGCAGTCACAACAGCAGATCGAAGCCGAGTTCGCGGGCAAGGGCTATGGTGACTTCAAGGCCGCGCTCACCGAACAACTGGTGGCAACGCTGGCGCCCATTCAGCAGCGTTATTACGAATTGATGAACGATCTGCCCATGCTGGAGAGCATTCTCAAACAGGGTGCGGACGCCTTGCGACCCATGGCCGCCGCCACACTGCAGCGCATAAAAGATGTTGTGGGACTGGGATAAAAAGATTTCAGGTAGGTGAAACGATGAACTATCCAACATTCGATGCAATAAAGCAAATACGGGAAGGAGAATGTGCCAACAACACGGACGATACCCGCAGGCCGTTGTTGCCCATCTGCGTTGACCTGCTCGCAGACATGGAAACACCTGTATCTGCCTATTGCAAAACCGCGCGCGGAGCGTACAGTTTCCTGCTGGAAAGTGTCGCGGGCGGCGAACGCATCGCGCGCTACTCGTTCATCGGCATCGACCCCTACCTGGTCATGATACAGCGCGGCGAAACGGCCACGCTGCGCCGCGCGCGGAAGGCAGGCAACGCAGAGGATAGCATCAATCGCTCTTTTTCGCTTGAGCACATTGACTGCCACGACCCGCTCGACTTCATCCAGGCCGAGTTGGGGCAGTATCGCCTGGTTACAGCGACCGGTACAGCGCGCGACGAACTGCCGAGCTTTCACGGCGGCGCAGTCGGCTACCTGGCCTACGAAGTGGCGGCGCGTTTCGAGCATTTGCCCGTCCCAGACCATGACGAACTGGCTCTGCCTCTGGCTATTTTCTGCTTTACCGAAACCGTGCTGGTATTTGACCATCTTAAGCACCGCGTGCGCGTCGTTACCCATCTACACCTGGATGCCACAGACCTGGAAGCGGAATACAAACGCGTGCTTTCGATTATTGAAGACGTGCAAATGCGGTTGCGTCAGGCGCCGCGCATGCCGCAAGAACCCACAGCCCCGCACGATGAAGAAGCGCTGCGCGTGCGCTCCAACCGCACACAGGCAGAATTTGAGGCCATGGTTGAGCAAGCGCAGGAATACATTCGCGCAGGCGATATCTTCCAGGTGGTGCTTTCGCAGCGTCTAAGCCGCCATGTCAACGCTGCGCCATTCACGGTATATCGGGCGCTGCGCGCCATCAATCCTTCACCCTATATGTTCTTTCTCGACCTGGATGACATCTATATCATCGGCGCATCGCCTGAATTGCTGGTGCGCGTCGAGGATGGCGAAGTGACCATCCATCCTATCGCGGGTACGCGCCGGCGCGGAAATAATCCGCAGAGCGACCAGCAGCTCGCTGAAGAACTGCAAAACGACCCCAAAGAGCGCGCCGAGCATGTCATGCTGGTAGACCTGGGCCGCAACGATGCCGGGCGAGTGAGCGCACCTGGCAGCGTGCAGGTGACGCAGTTCATGGAGATCGAACGCTACTCGCACGTCATGCACCTGGTCTCCAATGTTACCGGTCAACTGCGATCCGATCTCACACCGTATGACGCTCTACGGGCTGGCTTCCCGGCTGGAACCGTGTCAGGCGCCCCCAAAATCCGTGCCATGCAAATCATTAGCGAATTAGAGCAAACGCAGCGCGGGGTATATGCCGGCGCAATCGGCTATTTCAGTCACTCCGGCAACCTTGACACGGCCATCGCCCTGCGCACGATGGTAATGCAAGACGGCATCGCCTACATCCAGGCGGGAGGCGGCATCGTCGCTGACTCACAGCCTGCCGAAGAGTACCAGGAGAGCCTGAACAAGGCCAGAGCCTTGCTGCGCGCCCTCGATGACGCCGAGGCCGTCGCCGATTTAAGCGCCCTCGATAACGTGAGGTCGTCGCCGATTTAAGTCCAGGGCGACCGCAAGGGTCGCCCCTACCCTACACGGCTACGCCAGCCGCTTCGGAGCAGGGTAGGGGCGGGGCTTGCCCTCGCCCTAGAATGTGAAGAAGACATGCTGCTATTGATCGATAATTACGACAGCTTCACCTACAACCTCTACCAGTACTTATCAGAACTGGGAGCAGAAGTACAGGTGCAGCGCAACGACAAGATAACACTGGCGGATATTGAAGCCATGCAGCCCGCTCACATCGTCATCTCGCCCGGCCCATGCACACCGGACGAAGCGGGCATGTCCTGTGAGATCATCGCAGCCTTCGGGCCGCGCATACCAACATTGGGCGTATGCCTGGGACACCAGGCTATCGGGCAGGTGTACGGCGGACACGTCGTGCGCGCGCCCGAACCAATGCATGGCAAAACGTCCAAGATATATCACCAGGGGCAAGGCATATTCTATGACCTTCCCCAACCCTTTGCAGCTAACCGCTATCACAGCCTCATCGTCGAGCGCGCCACCCTCCCGGCTGAACTGGAGATCACCGCAGAGACGGCGGACGGACTGATTATGGGGCTGCGCC
>DATGGW010000104.1:0-9975 GCA_035308345.1 Ktedonobacteraceae bacterium
CCATTTTTTTCCTCCTCGTGTTCACCAGTATCTCTATCGGTGCCAGTCATATATTCACCGGGTATGTCACCATTGCTAGAAGGGGTATCAATCCCGCCGAACCAGCCCATGATTTCGGTCAGTAAGTCCTGGAAGACAGTCGTATTGAGCGAATACACCTGAAACTGTCCACGCCGTTCGACGCGCACAAGATCGGCCATTTTTAAGACCATCAGGTGGTGCGAAAGCGCGGTGCGTCCGATGCCAGCGTATTCCGCCAGTTCGCCCGCGTTGCGTTCACCTCCTCGTAAATATTTTAAGATGCGCCGCCTGGTAGGGTCGGCGATTGCTTTGTAGCCTTCTTGCATAGTATAAACGATGACTTTCTGCTTTTTTCAAAACTTCAGCATATACTGAAATACTAGCACGCAGCTTGACATTGTGTCAAGGTGAAAACGGGGTATCAGGAATTTGGAGATAAGGCCTGTTTGTCACTTTCCCGTCTTGACAAACTAATCACATTAGTTTATCATACTAATATGATTAGTTTATATGCTAATGATATTAGCAGAGAGGGTACATCAAACCATGAAAGTGACAGCTTTTAGCAACAATCTTTTTCAATTGACCCACTTTGTTGCCTTCAATTGCTACCTGGTGCGCGAAGACGACGGCTTTACCTTGATCGACACCAATATGAGCGGCCAGGCAGCGGCGATCATGCAGGAGGCTAACAAGCTGGGTCTCCCTATTGCACGCATCCTGCTGACCCATGCTCACGTCGATCATGTTGGCTCGCTTGATGCCCTGCATGACGCATTGCCTGATGTTCAGGTGGCGATAAGCGAGCGCGACGCGCGTTTTCTGTCCGGCGATAAGAGTCTGGACGCCTCTGAGCCACAGGTACGCTTGCGCGGGGGCTATCCCATCTGCCAGACGAAACCGGCGCTGCTTTTGCATGCAGGAGATCGCATCGGCTCGCTCGAAGTGATTGCCACGCCAGGTCACACCCCCGGCCATATCGCTTTTCTCGATACTCGAGACCGCGCGCTGATCGCCGGTGATGCTTTCCAAACGCAGGGCGGTGTTGCCGTTTCGGGTACGTTCGAATTACTATTCCCCCTGCCAGCGTTTGCTACCTGGCATAAAGGGCTTGCCCTTGAGAGCGCCCACAAATTGCTAGCACTCCATCCATCTGCGCTGGCCGTGGGGCATGGCCACATGCTGAGCCAGCCGCAGGCGGCAATGGAGCACGCTATTCGCGTCATGGAGATGTCGCTGGCGAAAGAGCAAAGGAAACAGCAGCATGTCGCGTAGGATGGGGCTGGATCAGGCGAGTGTGGTGGAGGCTGCGGCAAAGCTGGTAGACGAGGAGGGTATTGAACAGCTCACACTTGGCCGCCTGGCCGAGCGTCTGGGCGTGCGCACGCCCTCCCTTTACAATCACATTGCCGGGCTGCCCGGCCTCAAACACGACCTGGCGCTCTACTGTTTGCGCGAGTTGCGCGATTGCATCACGCGCGCGACTGTTGGTAAATCAGGCATGGAGGCCATTATCGCGCTGGCCGATGCCTACCGGGCTTATGGTAAAAAAACACCCGGACGCTATGCCCTTACTCTGCAAGCGCCGCCGCCAGGCGACCGGGAAGTACAGGTCGTCGCGCAGCAGGTGGTGGAAGTTGTGCTGGCCGTGCTCGCGCCGTACAAGCTCAGCGAGGAAGACGCTATTCACGCCATTCGCGGCCTGCGCAGCATCGTGCATGGCTTTATCTCGCTGGAAGTGGCGGGCGGCTTCGGCATACCCATAGACCTGGACGCCAGTTTCCACTGGATTATCAATCTGTTTATCGATGGTCTGAGTCGATCGGCTGCTACCGGAAAAAAGAGTAGTGACCTTTGATATGTGTTCGCCAATATTGCCTGGTTGATTAGCCTGCGCAGTGGTGGGACGCTGAGCAAAGGCTCGGTGATATTCTCGGCGCTCAGTGGAGTGATAGCGGTATTCATAGGTCTGTTCGTTTATCATGAGAAGGCCAGTCCATACCAGCTTATCGGCATGGCGCTGGGTATCGCTGCGATTGTGTTTTTGACGGCGGAATAACCCAATAGCGTGAAAACGTTGCAGTCAAAGAGCTGGTACTGTATGATTACGTGGAAAGCGCAAATTGAACCTTGCCGGGTGGGACCTCTATCCGGTGAAGGGCAATTTGCTATGCTCATTGGGAGGAATGTGTGACACTCAAGGGATTACTCGCGCTTTTAACGCAGCGGCCAGAATTTCGGCGGCTGGCGCAACAAATACAACACGCGGAGGGTTTGCCTGCCCTTACAGGCATCACCGAGACGGCGCGCCCATATGTGGTGGCTGCGCTGTCTGCCGCGCTCAAGCAGCCGCTGCTGCTGGTAGTGGCCGATGAAGCTCAGGCTATGCAGGTGGCAGATATGCTCAGGGCTATGGCGCAGACGGCGAATGACATCGTCTATATGCCGGACCGCGATGCCCTGCCCTACGAACGGCTCATAAGCGATGCGGAAACTACGCAGCAGCGTATGGACGTGCTTATTCGCATGATCGAGCAGCATCACCAGACAATTGTGGTGTGTTCGGCGCGCGCACTGACTCAGCCGGTCATTCCCCCAAAGGAACTCGCTGCCGCGCTCTATGACCTGAAGCCGGGGCAGGAAGTTGACCTGACACTGATGCTCGAACATCTGTATAACCTGGGCTATGAACCTGTCACGGAAGTGGAAGAGCCGGGCCAGTTCAGTCATCGCGGCGGTATCGTCGATCTTTTTCCTGCCACGCTGCCGCGCCCGGTGCGTATCGAGTTTTTCGGCGATGAGATCGAGTCATTACGCACCTTTGACCCGGAAACGCAGCGCTCGCTCAACCCCATCGCATCCTGTGTAATCGGGCCTGCGCGCGAAGCCCTGCCAGTGCGCGGGCCAGATGCGGCCATAAAGCTGCAACGACTGAACGCTTCCATGCTGCATCACGACGCCGGGGAACGCTGGCAGCGCGACCTGGAAGAGCTGCGCCATAAACGCTCGTTCGATGATATCACTTTCTACCTGCCCTACCTGCACGCACAGGCCAGCGTGCTGGACTACCTGCCCAAAAACGGACTGCTCATCCTGGACAATCCCGAAAGTATCCAGAATCGCATCATGGAGCTGGATGCGCAGGCGGAGGAGATGAAGGCGCGTTTCGAGCTTGAGCGCGAGAATCCGACGCAACTGCGCGCAGCTCACATCAACTGGAGCCAGCTAGAGACGCGGCTGGCGCAGTTAAGGCAACTGCGTTTTGCCGACATACTCTCGGCCAGCGAAGGCGACTTCGATGCTCGCCAGCAGGGAGGCACCGATTACCTCATGCCGACCTTCAGCAGCGCAAATTCATACGGTGGGCGGCTGCGCTCCTTCGTAGTGGATTGTCGCAAGGCGCTCGACAACCGCGAACGAGTGGTGATTGTTACCGCGCAGGCGCGCCGCCTGTCAGAAGTGCTGGGCGACGAGGCCATACTGGGCAATGCCGCCATCCACGTCAGCCCCGGTTCCAACATCAACGAACTGCCGGAGAGTGGTACGCTGACGCTGATACAGGGGCAATTGCCGGAGGGCTGGCAATCGCGCGGCCTGGCGCTTTCATTCTTCACCGATACGGAAATCTTTGGCTGGTCGAGAAAGTACAAAACGCAGCAGCGCAAAGTCGTCACGCCCGCCTCATTTCTGGCCGAGGTCAATGTCGGCGACCACGTTGTGCATCAAGAATACGGCATCGGGCGTTTCGAGGGGCTGGTGCGGCTGGATTCGACCGGCGTCGAGCGCGAATACCTGCTAATTCGCTATGCTGGCACCGATAAACTATACATCCCTACCGATCAGCTTGATCGCGTCACGCGCTACGTGGGTATGGGTGATGCCGTTCCCGCCCTCAGCAAGCTGGGCACCAGCGAATGGACGCGCGCCAAATCGAAGGTCAAAGAGAATGTGCAGGATATCGCGCGCGACCTGCTGCGCCTGTACAGCGCGCGCGAGGCGCTGGAGCGTCCGGCCTACCCGCCAGATTCGGAACAGCCCTGGCTGCAGGAACTGGAAAGTGGTTTCAACTACGAAGAGACACCCGACCAGGCGCGCGCTATTGAAGAGGTCAAAGCCGACATGGAACGCCCCAGGCCGATGGACAGGCTGGTGTGCGGTGATGTCGGCTATGGAAAAACGGAGGTTGCCCTGCGTGCCTCCTTCAAAGCGGTGCTCGATCAACGCCAGGTAGCCATACTGGTGCCAACAACGGTGCTGGCCCTGCAACACTTTAATACCTTTAAGGAGCGACTCCAACCCTATCCCGTGCGCGTTGAACTGCTCAGCCGCTTCCGTTCGGAGAAAGAGCAGAAGCAGGTATTGGAAGACCTGGCCCTGGGCAAAGTTGATATCGTGATCGGCACGCATCGTTTGCTGGGGAAGGATGTCGTCTTCCTCAACCTCGGCCTGCTGGTTGTTGACGAGGAACAACGATTTGGCGTCGCCCACAAAGAGCGGCTCAAGCAAATGCGCAACGAGGTGGACGTGCTCACCATGACGGCCACGCCCATTCCACGCACGCTGCACATGTCGCTGGTCAATGTGCGCGACATGAGCGTGATCGAGACGCCGCCGCAGGAGCGTCTCCCCATTCGCACAGCCATCCGCGAGTACGACGAAAGCCTGATCCGCGAAGCGATTTTACGCGAGATCGACCGGGGCGGGCAGGTGTTCTTTGTGCATAATCGCGTGCATGGTATTCAAGTCATCGCGCAAAAGTTGCAGAAGCTTGTGCCTGAAGCGCGCATCGCCATCGGTCATGGGCAGATGCCCGAAGATCAACTGGAGCGCGTGATGATGGACTTTTCCAGCGGCGAATACAACGTGCTGGTCTCCACCACCATCATTGAAAATGGCCTGGACATTACCAACGCCAATACCATCATCGTCAATAACGCCGCGCTGTTCGGGCTGGCGCAGCTTTATCAGTTGCGCGGGCGTGTCGGGCGCGGCGCGCACCAGGCCTACGCCTACTTCCTTTACAACAAAGACACGAAGCTGACGCCTGTGCAGGAGAAACGATTACGCGCCATCTTTGAAGCGACCGAACTGGGCGCGGGCTTCCGCATTGCTATGAAAGACCTGGAGATACGCGGTGCGGGCAATCTGCTGGGCGCGGAACAATCAGGCTTTATGAACTCCGTGGGCTTCGATCTGTACTGCAAGCTGCTGGCCGAAGCCGTCGAAGAGTTGCAGGGCAGGCGCGTCGAGGTCAGCGCGCCAAACGTGACATTAGACCTTCCGCTGGATGCCTACCTGCCCGACGAGTTTATCGGCGATCGCACCTTGAAAGTGAAGTTCTACCAGCGGCTGGCAAACTTGAATCGTCCCGAACAGGTGGAGGCTATGGAGGCTGAGTTAAACGACCGCTTTGGCGCGCCACCGCAGCCCGTTAAGAATTTGCTGGCCATGGTGCAGTTAAAGGTGGAAGCCGCGCAGCTGGGGTATGAAGCCATAGCAGCCAAAGATCATGAATTTGTGTTGACCGTGAGACGCACCATCGTGCCCAATCGTATCGTACTCTATCGCCGCTTCCACAATGAAGCGCGCGTTCAACAGGGTGTGATTCGCATTCCACGACGTTTGCTGGGGCCGGACTGGATGGAGCAATTGCGCGATCTGCTGCCGAAGATCACGGCAGCAGCCTAGCTTTCCAGGGCGATCGTTGCCAGATACATCGGCGCTGCAATGTTAAGTTGCCAGGGCGGGGGCGTGGCTTGCCCCCGCCCTATTTCTGCGCCCTGGTTCGTGCTATAGATATACCAATCCCTGAGCCTGCAATTCTTTCAGGATCAATTCAACATCTTGAATATTCTTGCCGGTGCAGCGGGCGAGGTCTGACATGGTACGGTGTCCATCGACCAGGAAATAAATGAAACGCTGGCGGCGTGTCAGTGGTAAAGTCAGTACATCCCGTCCCTCATCACGCTTTTGTGGTGTCAGCCATTCGAGGCCAGGAGCTGGTAAGTTTGTGCGAAGCGCGTCATTGGGGATATTTTGATCATGTCTGTTCTCCACTTGCGCAGGAAGAGGCACAGTGACAGCGTTATTACTAACCGGTACGAGCGGAGCTGTTCCAGATTCATCAAGTTGAAAAGTAAACTGGACATTGCGCCAGCTTTGCAGCCTGGTAAGGGCTTCTTGACCAACCAGCGTCCCAAGTCGAACGTAGACCGGCTGGCCGGATTGCAGGTAAATTTCCCCCTCCTGGACTCTGCCGTCAATGTATTGCTCAATACTCAGATGCCCGCTCTGCCGTCTCATACGAGCTAATTCCAGCACATTGTTCACGCTCTCTGCTGTCATTGCCCTTTCATTCGCCATTACGCACAATACCCCCTTCTTGTAGCTCATTATTAGAAGTGCGGTTTTATCGCGTACACCGGCCTGCTCTCTCCCAAACAAATACAGGCCAGGGTGTTATATGCACATGCGCATTGATAGTTCTATATACTTATATACCATACATTGGAACGCATAAGAAGGTAAAAGGTAGCACAATTTCGGCGCGTACCGGAATTTTTAACGGCTTTTTTATGTAGATCGGAGAACAGTTACCTGGCGCGGCGGGTATGCATCAAGTAAAACATCATGGTCTGCTTATACTCAAGCAGCGTTGCGTGTCCATTGGCGATCACCTGGTTAGCCAGACCTAACAGGGTAGAAACTACCTGAAGTCCTGTTTCGTCTATGCCATCTTGCTGTCCCAGTATCTCGATGAGCTGGTTGGGATTTTGCCCGCTTATCTCGACTCCCATGCGCACAACTTCAACACGTAACCACACGATTAATTGATGGCGCAGCTGTTCGAAGATCACAACGTCCTCGTCACTGACCAGAACTGCTGCCCTATCGGCCTTGTTCGCCAGCGCTGGCGACAGCGGCTCAGTTCTGGTAAGCTCACGCGGCTGCCGTGCAGTGGATGCCTGCTCATCAAGCGTCGTTGATGTCGCGGGCGCATCTGCAGCCATCATTGAGTGCGGCTTACGCTGCTCGACCGGCGCGGTCGGCTTCAGCGGTTCAGCTACAGGCGCGGCAGACGGCATAGGCGGCACGGGTGCGTCAGATGCTACAGAGGCGGCGGATGCCTGGTGCGAAAGTGGGCCTGATGGTGGATTGTTCGCGCGTATCTCATCCTGGGGAATTGGCCGCGCAGGAGGCACAGTGCGTACAAGCGCAGCGCCATTCTCATGTATGCCACTGCTCTGCGTGACGGAACGCAGGCGCGGTGAGCGCCTTGGCGCAGCAGTAGTTGCGCCATTAATCGCCGCCCCGTTCATTGCGGTGGGCGCTGCCGGTCGAGCATCCCCGCTTACACCCGCGCTCATAGACGGTCTGCTCTCTCCGCGCACTTCCTGAAGTTGCTGCTGCAACAGCATAGTAGCGCCGACGATCTGTTCCCAGTTTAGCTCTCCCTTGCCCGTATCATTGGCGCTCGCCCAGGATGTTACCGGGCGCGGATTGCCGAAAGCATGTGAAGTTGTGCTCCCGTTCAGATGCCCGCGCAGTCCATCGGTCACTGCAATAGAAGAACTGCTGATGAGTGCGCGCACATCTCCCATACGTT
This sequence comes from Ktedonobacteraceae bacterium, assembly GCA_035308345.1. GTDB lineage: Bacteria > Chloroflexota > Ktedonobacteria > Ktedonobacterales > Ktedonobacteraceae > CF-113. The sequence goes on from DATGGW010000104.1 coordinate 7,628, forward strand.
TGCGACCCTGCTGACCAAAGAAAGCGCGATTGCGCTGCACAAACTGGATCAGGAGACGCTCAACCTGCCGCTGAAAATCGGGTGACATGACATCGATGCGACTGAAGCTATTGAAATCGAACGAGCTCAGAAACGTCCACACTTCCTGGCGTTTGGCACGATCTACCGGGCGCATACGCAGGGTATTCGCATGATAGTCTAAGAAGCGCGGATAGCTGAAGTTCGCGATTAAGGTTTCCGCGATTTCAGCTTTTAGCCGCGCCATTTCAGCAAGTGGCATTTGACCCAGGTAAATACCCACTCCAACACCTCTTTCAGAGAGCATGCTTTCAACCTCACTCAAGGCAATTACTGAACAATGGTAAACGAGTCTATATTTAGCGCGTTTGTCCCTGGAACAAGTGATACACCGGCAGGTGCGCTCACAATATGCAACGGAACACGCTGCGTCACAGTCATTATTGTACCGAATGGAACACCAAAAGGTAAAAGCGCAAGACCCACATGGGCTAGCCCAGCCGGAACATTACCGATATAAAGCGCGCTGCTAACCGTGCGCACGATGGTACCCGGCTGCCACGAAGCGGTAGGGCACCAGGAGATAGCCGGAAAATCAACGCTCGAAAACTCTTCCTTGCCATTCTGATCGGTGAGAGTGGTCAATATTTTTAATGGAGGCATAGCGGGGGTATTCACCTTCCAGTAAGCCGTCACCTGCATAAACGGCATGGCTACCCCGAAAGATTGAGGAGGCGCAACATCATATCCCACCAGGCTCACATCGCTGCTGGAACCCTGTGCCGGAGTGAAATTCACCTGGAGCGCGTGTGAAACTTGCTGAGGCGACACGCGCGTAAACGAACAAAAGGCAGCCGGCAGGTTGGGTACGACGCCATCACCTGTTTGCGCCGCCGAGTAAGGCGAAATTCCTGGAGGAGGCAGCCCGCGTTTGAGCAAGACATAGCCATCCTGCGCGGCCACGACTCCATAGCTTCCACCCAACAGCACCTTTTTCACCTCGGTTATAAATTGCGGCGACTCGTAGGGATAGGTAACGCCGGTAACATCCAGAAAAATATAATCGGCAGATGTATCCCCATAGGGGAAGAGATAGATATGCGCGCGCTCGCTGACATGTGGAACCAGGTCTGACTGGGCTGAGACCGATGCCGAAGGCGGGATCATGGCCTCAATTTGCCCGGCAAGCTGGTCATGCGCTGTGACATGCGGCCAGCCAAAGCCCCTTGAGAAAGGCAGCGCGCCATATGTGAAATCCTCGTGTACAACCGTGAAGAGCGTGAAACCGACCAGCAAGCACAGCGCGGCGGGCTGCACCCAGCGCGTAAAGGGACGAGCAGGCGCGACCGGCTGGACGGGCTTCTCAACCTCCTGTTCCATGCTGGGTGCGGCTCGCTGTGGGCGTATCTGTTTCACGTACCACTTCACCACCCATACAATCAGCACAATCGCCTCGATGGTCGAGAAGATCAGCACAGGCACAATCTCCGCGCTGTACTGGAATAAGCCCAGATACTGGTTGGGATCAGAGCTGAACAGATTGACGGCCAGCGAGGGAACCGCCAGCACAAGCACCCAGGGTGCGAGCAAAGGCAAGAAGGCAGCAGGAGCCAGCAATATGATCAGGTATTGCCTGTGTGTATGCTCCAATATATGTTGGTGGAGCAGAGTAAAAGGGTGTGTTACTATATTGCGCAGGATTTGCAATGGCCCGCTGCCCAGGTAGCCATAGCGCGATGCCAGCAGCGGCCGTCCCGTCGGGCTGGCGAAGTGATAGACCAGCAAAACCACGCCTACCCAGGCGATGCTCAACCCTACTAAAGCCAGGCCGGTACGCCAGCGCTGTTGAAAAATAATGCTCCACAGGCCAAAGAAAGCAATAACAAGCGGTATCTCCTCTTTACAGGCCATCGAGAGGATAGCGAAGACAAAAAGCCAGAGCGTGCGCCGGGTATACATGAAATACAGGGTAAACATCAAGAGCGCGGCAGTCAACGTGACGGCATGGAAATCGAAAATCTCGGCCTGTTGCAGCGCCGGATAGAGCAGATACAGCAGCGCAATACCCACTGCCGCGAGTTCATTGCGCAGGCGCAACCGCGCCAGCCAGAAAGCGGGGAATGCGCCGCTTGCCACCACCAGCGTTTGCAGCACTACCAACGTTTTCGGACCCGGAATGAAGAGGTATAAGAGTGAAATTGGGAACAGGATAGGCTCAAAGTGGATGGCAAAACGCGGAATACCGCTCAGACTGTAACAATTCGTATCGCTGACAACATTGCAAATGGTCTGGTGGATAAATGGGCCGTGCAGCAGGTTCCAGATGGCCT
>DATGGW010000105.1:0-8856 GCA_035308345.1 Ktedonobacteraceae bacterium
GATGCCCTGCGAGCGGAAATACTCCGCGAACAATACGAACTCGCTATAACTGGGAACTTCGCGCCAGTCGAGAATGGCGATGCGCGGTGCTTCGCGGTGCCCCGCCCACTGCTGGTAGGCATCGAGCAGCGCGTGCATGACGCTGTGACGCGCAGGCAGGGGGCGCACCTCGTAGTGGCGCAAGTACTCGCGCATGACGGGCAGGCCATAAAATACTTCCGCCAGCGAGTCATTATAAGCAGGACTGGCGGGCGTCTCCGCGTTATATTCCGTCAGGCGCAGCCCGCCGCGATCGGTTACAAAGAACGTGTCTACCCGCGAGGTCGGGCTGGGGTCACGGAAACCGGGATCGTGGTGAACCAGTTCCTCTTCCCAGTCAAGCAGTCCGAACTGCTTGCGGATACTCTCGTCTTGCATGGCGGCATGGTAGGCTTTATCGAATGCGCGCAGCAGCATCTGCATACGCGTCTGGAGAAAGCGATATTGTTCGGGCGTCATAAAGCGCGGACGCAGCACGGTACACAATGGCCGGTTACCAAATACAAGCCCGCGCTGCCCTTGCTGAGCCTCCAGTTGCGCCTGGGATGCTGCCGCCAGGTCGTCGGTCAGGAGATCATGATAGCGTTGAATGGCTTCACGTAGTGACATTGTGTACCTCCTTCAATCCGTATTTGCTGACCGGTACAAACTGTGTGGGCAAAGGGCGACTGCAAGGGTCCCATCCACCCATCCTCCCCCGCCCCTACAATGAACGTGCTAGTTGTTTTACAGACCGACTCTCACGATGCGTAAACTAAAGGGCGACCGCAAGGGTCCCATCCCATCCACCCATCCTCCCCTGCCCCTACAATGAACGTGCCCCACCCCGTCGTAATCATTGTAAGGGCGGGGGTGGTGTGGATGTGGGGTGGAGACCCTAGCGGTCGCCCTCATCCCCAAATGTGTTGGAGACCCTAGCGGTCGCCCTCTCGCTCACCCCTTCCTCATGCCGGATTTATTTGTCAACATACATCATCGCACACCTACGCATCATCGCGCTCCCTGCTCGCCGTCATGAACGCGTCCCAGCGCAAATCGCGGAGGTGCGGGCGCGGCTGCTTTGCGAGGCGGATAGCCATATCCGCCATGTGCTTGACGACCCACTCAAAGTAAAAGGGCGTCAGCGAGTTGATATCCATGTCGGGCGCGGGATTCATAAAATCGATGGCGTAGGGAATGCCGCCGCGAATGGCCCACTCGACGGAGTTCATGTCATAACCCAGCGCGCGCACCAGCTTGCGCGAATCTTCTACGATGCGCATACCGAGTTCCGGTGTGAGAAATTCGTGCTCTAAATAATACTTGCGCTCATGCGGATTATACTTGATGGGCATAATCTCGTCCTGGCCCAGGCAGACGCAGCGCACGTATTCTTCCCATTCGATAAATTCCTGCAGTACGGCGGTGCGCAGCCCAAAATGGTTGTAGTGGAATATCAACTCATCCAGCGAGTGGCAGATGTACACGTCTTTCCAGCCACCGCCATGCGCATCTTTCAGGACGCAGGGCATGCCAACATAATCGATGATGCCCTGCCAGTCCAGCGGGTAGATCAGGTTGCGCAGGCTTTCGTCGTGGATGATGCCCGGCACGTACTCTTTGTTGGGCAAGGCCACCGTTTTCGGACTGGCAACCCCCAGCTTTGTAGCCAGGGCCGCCTCGAAGAACTTATCGTCGGAGGTCCACATGAACGGGTTATTGATTACCGTCGCGCCATGCAAAACCGCGTACTTGAGATAGACTCGGTAGTAGGGGACTTCGTGCGAAATACGGTCGATAATTACGGAGTATGGGCATGGCTCATCCATGTTGGTGCTGCCTATTTTGATGTACTCCGCGACCACGCCCTCGTCACGGCGATTCACCTCGTCGATGAAGGCGGGCGGAAAGGACCATTCCCGCCCGACAAACAGGCCAACGCGTAACGTCATAGTGCTTCTCCCCGGTCAATCATGACCGTCGATGTACTTGTCGATCATCTGTTTCCACCAGGGCCAGTCATGCGCCCAGCCATCCCAGATGCGCAGTGCGTGCCAGATATTTTTTCCCCACAGGATGCCAGACATCTCCTCGTTGCTATCGCAAGAAGGATCATCGCGCCCAATCGCCATGATGATGTCCATGTGCCGCATGGCCTCTAAGCGCGCCTCATCATGCTCGTTGGCGATGAAGGCGCAGGGATTGTTGAAGTAGACATTGTCATCGGAAAAGCCCTCCGTAAAACGCCTGATGTCGTAGAGGCCACTAAGACCAATGACGCGATCAACCAGCTGCGGGTAACGAAATGCGAAGTTCACGGCATGATACGCGCCAAAGCTTGTGCCGGTTGTCATCAAAAAGGGATTGGCATTGCGCTGCTTGCTGAATGGCACAACTTCGTTCAGCAGGTAGCTATCGTACTGGATGTGTCTCCGCGCGCGCTCCGCCGGGTGCCTCTGTTTGCCATACCAGCTTTCGCCATCGACGCTATCTACACAATACAACTGGATTTTACCCTGTTCCAGGCGCTCACCGAGCACAGCAACCATACCCGTATCTTCCCATTGGAAGAAACGTCCCATAGAAGTGGGGAAAACGAGCACCCTGGCCCCCGTATGACCAAAGACCAGCAGCTCCATGTCACGATCAAGGGAACGACTATACCAACGATGATATTCACGATTCATACAGTTACACACTCACATTGGCTTTGAGAAGCAAGCCAGCTTCATTGCGGGACACCATTGGTCGCGCGTATACCAGATCACGCGACTGCGGGTGATCGGAGAATAGGTCACAATTACACAGCGAGCTAATGGGTAGTCCATTATGCTCAGCAAAATGGTATCACCTGGCCTGTATGATTGTCAAATCAACCGACTTCTTCCACGTCCCAATTCCACTGCTCCAGGTGTTCCTCTAACCACGTCTCCACTTGTCGTGCCTTCACTTCGCGGCTGGTACGTGGAGCTTGCGCGGGCAGGGATAGCACAAGATCAAAATCGTCATCGGCGGCGATACGATTAAAGCGCTCAAATCCGCAGCCGTGACAACGGTGTACGATCACATACTCCTCGTTTGGACGCTGGAAGCGACCGACCGGCTCCATTGAGCAGCCGCAGGCGCTCATCCTGTCCCCTGGTTTCCGGTCATCGACATGACGAGAGTAGAGGCAGAACGGGCAGTGGTTGCGATGGCGTCCTCCACTGGGTGGCGGGCAGACGAAATGGCGGCAGTGTTTGCACTTAAACACCTCTTGCGAGGACTGTTTATAGCGCGGCTTACAACGCTCTTCTGAGCGATAGTCATCCTCTTCCTCGCAATCATCCAGGTTGTTCCAATCGTGTGTCTTCTCGTCCAAACGCAGAAGCTTCTTGCGTGATGTTCGCATCGGTGAACCTCTTCTTTATTTTCATGCTGTTGCCTGTAGGTGGTTGGCGGCCTTCTCCGATGGCAGAGGTGGCATGCGCCTGCTTGCAGGAGAAGGAGAAAACAAGAACCGATGCTGAACGTATCGCTGTATTACACATAAAATCTCTGCTCTTTCTATGGCGCTATATCTTCACAAAGACATGAGCTGCCTGTAAGCGCATGGGTAGACCATGCAGATTGGAATGGGTTTCACAGGTTCTTGGGGATGCGGCAGTATTCGGGCATGAGGCCACAAGAGCGGCCAATAGAGATGGACAGACGAATGCCCTGGAATACTTGCCAGAATCCAAAGAACAAAGGGATTGGTTGTAGTCGATGTGCGGGGAGGCGCGAGGGGATAACTGCTAATGCGCTAATGAAGGCGGTCTCGCCAGAGCGAGCGCCACAATACGCTGAGAACTACTCAGTCTTCAGGCATAATGAACAAAAGTTGTATGAGTAGTGTGTTAGCAGTCCACCGCGCCGATGTTTAAGAGGACTTGCATTAAAAAAACCTTTCTAGAACTATGCTGAGTTAACTGTAGTGAGTATAGCCAGCCCGGTAGGGAAAGTCAAGGAAAATGACTGGGAGATTTCACCACAAATCAGGCGTGAGAATCCTCGTCTATGGTAGGGGCGACCCTCGCGGTCGCCCTGGCTTGTGGCCCCCGATTGGTGGTGGAAAAAGTTTGGAATACTGACCGGAGCATTCATGCCGATTGAAGAAGCGGAAGTCTATCACTCCATGATCAGTGAGCAGCCCTACCAGGCGGCGCGGTCAGCCACCGACGCGCTGGAAGAACTCGAGCGGCGTGTCGGCACCCAGTTTGATCCCGCGCTTGTGCCGGTGTTCCGGGTCGTGCTGGCCCAACGCCAGGAGGGGATAGGTTCCTCCGGGGACTATGCGAGGCCAGATCTGCTCACCCAGGTCTAGCAGAAAGACCCTCTGCCAGACTGTGCATGAAGTCAATTTCTCCAAAATATAGTAAACTGAGAACAAGACAGAGCAATATTGAAGATAATAAAAGCGCACCAGGCAGGGCTCGAACCCGCAACCACTTGATCCGAAGTCAAGTGCTCTATCCATTGAGCTACTGGTGCATCAGCCAGATTGTACCACAATTGTCAACGTGCACTGATTGTTCAGGGCGATGTAAAAGTCGCGGTCGCCGGACTCCCACAAGGGAGGTCCCTGGCACTTTTTGAAGAGGAGGGCGACCGCAAGGGTCTCCACCCCACATCCCCTCCTCTCCCGCCCCTACAATGAACGCGCCTGGAGTGTCACTCCGTAGTCCTTGTAAGGGCGGGGGCGGTTGCGAGGTAGGGTGGAGACCCTTGCGGTCGCCCTCGTCCCCCATGTGGCGGGGACAGAGGACGCCCACCAGGGGCGTTCGGCGTGAAAATCTGCATTTCACTCGACTTTTACATCACCCTGCTGGTTGTTCTCTAAAAGTTGACATCCGTAACCAGGAGCGTAAATAATAGATGGTTGCAGTAAATCACGATCGTTGATGAAGGTTGCTTGCTCTAGTGCGGATCAGAATAGCGAGCTTGCTTCACCAAATCTGGCCGGGTATCGTGAACAGGATTTAGCAAGCAGAAGAAAGGAGAATAGTATGCGTATCATTCATCGCCTTGTGAAACCTCTGCCAGGGAAAATTCTGGCACTGGTAAGTATTGTCGTACTCGTATTTGGCCTCCTGACCCTGTCTCTCTTATTCTCACTTTCTCGAACGTCCCATGTAGCGCTGGCTTCAGGTAACATACTTCATCCCTTTACAATCACCAGTCCCGACTTCAAGGACGGGGGGCCGCTCTCGACAAAGCAAGAGATCAATCAATTCGGCTGTACCGGCTCTAACATCGCTCCTGAGTTGAACTGGACGAATGTGCCGAGTGGAACGAAGAGCTTCGCGCTGCTCATGTCAGACTATGATGCTCCGGTTGACGGTGGTTTCCACCACTGGATCGTCTATAATATTCCTGCGCACGCACGCGAGCTAGAAGGCAATCAGGCCTTCACCGAAGGAACCAACGATTATGGCTTCATCGGATACGGTGGGCCTTGTCCACCGCCAACCGGCGAGACCCATCACTATCTCTTCTTGCTCTATGCCACTAATACGGCGAACATTGGAAGCGCGGGCCTCACATTTGGCGAGGTGATTAAGGCGCTCAGTGGTCACGTGCTGGGAGCAACGAGCATTATTGGTACGTTCCATCTACCGCTATAGAAGATTTTACACAGAACGCTGCGCTAGCCGCGCCACAAACGCGCGCTCTTCCGCACCGAACCAGGGTGGTTCGCCGGCAGCGGCATTCTCTGCCATGCGTGTGGGGCGCGATGTAGCGGGAATGGTGACATGGCAGCGCGCATCGCTCAGGATCCATTTGAGCAGGGCCTGCGCCCAGGTGGTGACGCCAAAGGGGTGCAGCGGCGCCAGTTCACCAGGGGAGGGTTGGCGGCGCATCAACTCTCCCTCGGCGAATGGACGCATCACCACCACGCCCAATTCCAGGTCGGCGGCAAGCGGCAGAATGCTGTTTTCAACCTCGCGTTCCAGTGGATTATAGGGTATCTGGACGGCGGTAATGCGGCCCGTTTGCATGACCTGGCGCAACTCTCCGAAAGATGAACTGCTATAGTGTGTGGCCCCGATGGCGTGTACCGGCCCGGCGTCGCGCAGTCGCTCCAGCATCGCCAGGTGCTCGCGCCAGTTGACCAGGTTGTGAATCTGGTAAAGATCGATGTATCCGCCGAAATACTGGAAGGCGCGCCTGACCTGCGCCTGGCCTTCACTGCCTGTCGCAGTCCATACCTTTGTTGCCACCAGCGCTTGATCGCGCCGTCCTTGCAGCGTCTCGCCCAGCACGCGCTCGGATTCCCCATACATGGGGGAGGAATCGAAAAAGTTTGCCCCCGTTTCAAATGCAGTATCTACAATAACGCGGGCATTCTTGCTGGCCGTTTCTCCTCTTATATCAAAGGTTTTCCATGTTCCCATGCCAATAACAGGAACCTGTAAACCGGTTTTGCCCAGTGTGCGATGCTCCATTACGCCTCCCATTTTTTAGCTCTTTAGGCAAGGTTCAATGGTGAAGAAGAGTCCTTGACAGGGTGAACAGTCACAGCGTGTCACCCTGAGCGCAGCGAAGGGTCTGTCGCGAGCGGCAGCCAGATGCTTCGCTGCGCTCAGCATGACAGGGCTGGCCCTTTCTGGTGCTGAGGAATTGTCACGTTCATTTGAACCTTGCCTTAAATATAAAGTATACGCTATCACAATAATAAGGGCGACCGCAAAGGTCATCTACTATATACGTAAATCATGCAGAAGGCGTAATATAGTAGTGGCGACCCTTGCGGTCGCCATGCGCCATGCGTCTAGTTGTCGCTTTTCGATATAATCAAAATCTGCCTGTTTCTTTCATCGGCTACTCTCCGTCTGGTATAGTGGAAATAGCAAGACTCTGTAAATCAAAGGATAGACATATATGACACGTATACTCACTTATAATATTCTGGTTGGTGGGGCTCGTCGGATAGATCAAATCGCGCAGATGATCCGGTCAGCGCATCCCGATGTGGTTGGGTTGGTTGAGGCGACGGATCCGCGCGTGGTTAAGGAGCTGGCCGAAAGGCTGGGGATGGAGTACCGCTTGACCGGGAATGGCAGCCACCAGCGTGACTGGCAGGTCGCCGCGCTCAGCCGCTTGCCCATTGTACGTTCAAGGGCGCACACGCGGCCAGGCATACTCTCCAAGCCGCTATTGGAGATAAGCGTGCAAGAGGAAGATGGGGATGAGTTGACACTCTTTGTGACGCACCTGACGGCGTCATTCTCGTATAGCGTCAGAGGCGGCGATAGCTTCAGACGAGCGGAAGTGCGCGAGATTTTGCGTATCATGGCGGAGAAGCAGGGAACGCCGCACCTGTTGATGGGCGATCTCAACTCGCTCGCGCCGGGCGATGCACTCAAGGCCAGTCGTCTGCTGCGCTACCTGGTGCATATGGATGAACTGCGCCAGGCAAAACCGATTGAGAGTGTGGGCCATCCCAATCTTGATTTCGTTGTGCCGCCCTTTTTACGTTTCCTTGAGCCGCTGCTGCGCATGATTCCGCGCAGTAATGTACTCAGCGCGCTTTTTGATTGGGCCGGGTCGCTTTACGCGGCGCGCGGCAGCGTTCGCCTGTTACGTAGAGCCGGGTACGTGGATAGTTTCCGTCGTTTGAATTCCCATGCCTGGGGCTTTACCTGTCCTGCGAATGCGCCAGCCGGGCGCATTGATTACATTTTTGCCAGCCCCGAACTGGCCGGGCGTCTATCGGCCTGCTATGTAGTGACGGAGGGAAATGGTCTGCGCGGGGATGAGGCCAGCGATCACTTACCGGTGGTGGCGGAATTTGGCGAGCACGCGAGCGGCGAGCGCGATATAGGGACAAATAACATACTAAATGCGGATGGGGCCCGTCCTATCCGCATTTAGTATGTTATTGGAACACATCCTTTGTTTTTTCAAACAGGTTGCGGAAAATGTTTTTGTCGTTCTGCTCGCTCTGTTCTTTTTCGAGGCGGGCAAATTCTTCAAGCAGGTGTTTCTGCTCGGGGCTCAGGTTGGTAGGCGTTACTACTTTGACGATGACATGCTGATCGCCGCGCGCGCTGCTATGCACGACCGGCACCCCCATACCCTTGAGGCGGAACGAACGGTTGCTCTGCGTGCCGGCAGGGATCTTGAGCATGCTTGACTTCCCATCCACCGTTGGCACTTCCACCTCGTCGCCAAGCGCGGCCTGCGCGAAGCTGATGGGCAATTCGTATTGGATATCGTTGCCCTGGCGTTTGAAGAACGGGTGCTGCTTAACCGAGAGGATGACATAGAGATTGCCGGGCGTGCCTCCGCGCGAACTAACTTCTCCTTCGCCGGTGACGCGCACGTTAATGCCATCATCGACGCCCGCCGGGATATTGACGACCACGCGCCGGTTATTGCGCACGCGCCCCTGGCCGCGACATTTCTCGCAAGGCGTGGTAATCACCTTGCCTTCGCCCCGGCAGCGCTCGCACATCGTCACATTGACAAACTGCCCGAATATGGATTGCTGCACGCGCCGGATCTCGCCCGTTCCCTGGCAGGACGAACAGCGCGTGGTCGATGTGCCAGGTTGCGCTCCACTGCCACGGCAGTTCGAGCATGCTTCCCAGCGCGGCAACTCGATCTCTTTCTGACAGCCAAAAACAGCTTCTTCAAAAGAGATGGTTAGTTCGTAGCGAATATCAGCGCCTCGCTGCGGCCCCGAGCGGCGCTGCGCCCCGCTGGCTCCCGCGAAGAATGTTTCAAAAAGATCATTAATGGAGCTAAAACCCGCAAAATCACCAAAGCCCGCGCTGCCTGCGCCATTCAGCCCGGCATGTCCATAGCGATCAT
>DATGGW010000106.1:0-8417 GCA_035308345.1 Ktedonobacteraceae bacterium
ATTCTGCCCTGCAACACGCCAGGGATATTGGCGTGCCTGCCTCATCACTTCAGCCAATACTTCAACAAGAAAAACATTTGAGCAGCACAAGCGCACCATTTAACCTGTTTGATGACCAGCCCGCGACCAATTATTACCTGGGCCAGGCGAAACAATATAAGCAGTTATTGACGCAATTGCAGGGTATTGTCGATTCCACCACCAGTGATGCTATGACGAAGGCACAGTTGAGCCTGCAATATTTCCAGGCGGCGCTCACCAAAGTACAAAAACTGAAGGCCGGTAATACCCAGGCTTTCTTGCAAGAATACAATACTGATCAAAGCCAGTTGTCAGCGGCGCAAGACCCAAAACAGTTTTTCGCAATTAGCAACGATGCCAATAACGCTGCCTCCGCGCTAAGCCTATTGTATTCAACTTATGAGCAGCTTGTCACGTTTAATAACGCCATCGATCAAATGAATAAAGCGCATCTTGACGTGGCGGCTATGGAATCACAGTACCAGAACGATCTGAAAACGCTCAATACCATCACTAAGACGGCAGATTTCAGCAAACTCAACGCGCTGATAAACGCCCAGTATCAAATGGCGGTGGTCAACTCTATTCAAGCCTTGCCATTCGTGGGCAACGCCAAGCTGAACCAGTTCCAATCACAGATCGGCCTGCTGAAAACCTATGGTATGAATGCCTCGCCGTACCAGCAGTTGTACAACACCGACGCGCAGCAGATGCATATCGCGAAGACGATTCAGGATTATCTACATACCTCCCAGAAGATCGATGCCGATATAGCTTCTATGCAGAATGACCTCGTGCAGGGCGCGGCCAGTTACATGATTGGCGAACTTGATCGCGAAGCAAATGCATGGGGACAGGCGCACCTCTATCACGATAAGTTCGATGGCAACAACTATATCTTGGACTCCGGCTACACCATGAATGGCATCGGTTACTGGCTGCAGGAGCAGTTGAGCTGGGCATGGCAGCCCGCTGATTACCAGGCGCTGGTGAATGAAGAGAATGACGAGCTGTTCGATCTGCGTATGATGGAGCAGGACTATAGCGATCCTACGCCATACAACCAGGTGCATGCTACCGATATGGAGATCATGCAGCATTATCCCAGCCTCCAGCATGGAAAAGTGCTGATGGTTTCAATGGTTGAACAGGCTATGCGCTTCTACCAGGATGGTAAACTTGTCCGGTCGTTCTACGTCACAATGGGGCGTGTAGAACGGCCCGCGTTACCCGGTTACTGGACCGTGGTGGATCGTAAATCACCGACCCAGTTCACATCAAGTGATCCGCCAAGCTCGCCGTTCTGGTATCCACCCACCCCGATCCACTACGCGATCCTCTATCACTGGGATGGTTACTTTGTTCACGATGCCTGGTGGCGCGTGAACTTCGGCCCCGGCACGCAGTTCCCGCACTATGATGCCGGCGGCGACGAATCCTTCGCCGGCAATGGCAGTCATGGCTGTATCAACATGCAGGAGAACGACGCGGCCTGGGTGTACGCCAATACCGACTGGAATACGCAGATCATGGTGTACTAGGTAAATTAGCAGTAAGGGTTTCCCTGGTGGGTGTCCATGGGCGTCAAGTTAAGGCACGAGGTTAGGGGACGTTATTCTCGCTTTGTTCACCGTTCTCTGGTTCGTCCCCATTGTCTCCGTTGCCGTCAGGCTCTTCCAGCTTCTTGCCGTTGGTAGTGGCTACCGCGACCACTTTATCGCCATCACCGAGGTGCATTAAGCGCACACCCTGGGTTGCGCGCCCGAGAACAGCGATGGCGCTGACATCGGTGCGGATAACCACCCCGTCCGCGGAGATAATCATCAGGTCGTTATCTTTTTCGGTAATCACGCGCGCCGTTGCCACCAAACCAGTCTTTTCCGTCACTTTTAAGGTAATCACGCCGCCACCGCCGCGACTGTGGCGGGGATATTCCTCGATGGGCGTGCGTTTGCCATAGCCTTTTTCAGTTACCACCAGCAGTTGGCTGCCCCTGGGCGTGAGATTGAGCGACACCATTGTGTCATCTTTGGCCAGGCGAATGCCGCGCACGCCGCCGCTCGTGCGCGAGGCGGAACGCAGTTCCTCGACGGTGAAGTGGATGGCTTTGCCCTGCGCGGTTATCAACAGCACATCGTCGTCGGCGTGAGCCAGCTTGGCGCCGATCAGTTCGTCATCCTCCTCCAGGTCCATGGCGATCAGCCCGGCGCGGCGCACCACCTCGAACTCGTCCATGGCCGTCTTCTTGACCTCACATTTGCGCGTTGCCACAATCATGTAGTCGCGGCTGACGCCTTTGGGAACGTATACGATAGCAGTTACGCGCTCGCGCTGCTCTATGGAGATCAGATTGATGATGTGTTCACCTTTGGCTGTGCGGCCAGTGTCGGGCAGCTCGTATACCTTGAGCTGGAAGACGCGCCCCCTGTCGGTGAAGAAAAGCAGGCTATCGTGGCTGTGCGCAACCAGCAGATGACGAACAGTGTCATCCTCGCGCGTGGTCATGCCGTTAATGCCGCGTCCTCCTCGCCGCTGCGCGCGATATGTACTGGATGGCAGGCGTTTGATATAGCCTTTCTCGGTCAGTGTCACCACCACTTCTTCGTTGGGGATCAGGTCTTCATCGCGAAACTCACCAGCCTCTGCTTCCACGATCTCGCTGCGGCGCGCATCGCCATATTTTTCCTTCAGTTCCTGGAGATCGGTCTTAATGAGCTTGCGAATCTCATTGATATCTGCCAGCAGCATCTTATAGTAGTCGATATTTTGCAACACATCTTTGAGTTCGTCTTCCACCCTCTGGCGCTGCAGGCCGGCGAGACTGGCGAGGCGCATATCGAGCACGGCTTTAGCCTGCTCCTGCGAAAAGCCGAATTTCTGTTGCAGTTCTTCGGTCAAGCCTGCTGTTTCGCGCTGTGATGCGCGGATGGTCGAAATAACCGCGTCGAGGTTATCGAGCGCGATTTTCAAACCCTCTAAGATGTGCTTGCGCGCCTCGGCTTTAGCCAGTTCAAAGCGCGTGCGGCGCGTGATCACGATTTCGCGGTGATGAATATGATGCTGCAAGAAAGCCTTGAGCGTCAAAATGCGCGGCTGCTGATCGACAAGCGCCAGCATGTTGGCGTTAAAGGCGCTCTGCATAGCAGTATACTTATAGAGCGAGTTGAGCACACTTTCGGGCGTGGAGTCGCGTTTCAGCTCGATGAGGATGCGCATGCCCTGGCGGTCGGACTCATCACGCACTTCCGAGATGCCATCGATTTTCTTGTCCCGCGTGAGTTCCGCGATCTTTTTCACCAGTTCCGCCTTGTTCACCTGGTAAGGAAGCTCGGTTACGATGATGCTCATACGCCCGCGCTCGCCCTCTTCTATTGCAGCACGCGCGCGCACTACAACGCGCCCGCGCCCATTGACGTAGGTGTTGCGGATGCCCTCGCGTCCCTGGATAATGCCGCCCGTGGGAAAGTCCGGCCCGCGCACAATGCGCGACAGGTCTTCGGTAGTCGCTTCTGGATTTTCGATCAGGTGAATGATGCCGTTACATACCTCGCTCAGATTATGCGGTGGTATGTTCGTTGCCATGCCGACAGCGATGCCCGTCGAGCCGTTCAAGAGCAAGTTAGGGAGACGCGCCGGTAAGACCGTTGGTTCTTCGGTCTGGTTGTCGTAATTTGGCTGAAAATCAACCGTACCTTTATCGATATCGCGCAGCAGCTCGTCAGCGATCGCGGCCAGCTTGGCTTCCGTATATCGCATGGCGGCGGGCGGATCGTCGTCTTGCGAACCAAAATTTCCCTGTGGCAGCACGAGAGGATAACGCATAGACCACCACTGCGCCATACGCACCAGCGAATCATAGACCGCAACATCCCCATGAGGGTGATAACTTTTCAGGACTTCACCAACCGTACCCGCGCACTTGCGAAATTGTTTGGTGGATTGCAAGCCCATCTGATCCATAGCGTATAAAATGCGGCGATGCACCGGCTTCAGACCATCACGCACATCGGGTAAGGCGCGGCTCACAATCACGCTCATCGAATAGTCGAGATACGCGCCCGTCATCTCCTCGACGATACTGACCATTCTCGTATTCCCAGCGTTCCCAGGTTCCATAACATATCCTCATACACAAAATCATAGAAAAGCCATTAAAGCAGGATAGTGGGTTGAAATACACTTGCGGGGAGGATCCTGCAAGATTCGAGCCTACTTATCAATTATAGCACATCTGGGGGATAAATAGAAAGTTTACGCGGCTTTAATAGAACTTTTGGTCAGCAGGGACGCCAGGGAGCAGGGATACTGTGACATACTATGACATATCCGCAAAATCAGCCATATAACTCTAGGTTTTATTGGTAGCGTGTGGTATGATTAAAGCAAAAGCGGCTTGAGAGAGCAACAAGCGACTACGGATTGTCCTTGGGGGAGCGTTTGTTTATTATGGCGTCCCAGGGACGGGAGGCAGAGGCTCTATGCTATTGTTACTTACGTCCCAGCAGTGTTTTTTGATTTCGATCATAGCCTTCGGGCTGATCGGCTTCTTTCGTGGATGGCGCCGTGAGGTGATCTCGCTGGCGTTCGCCCTCACAGCCGTGCTCTTCCTGCTGCTTAATGGTGGCACCGCCGTGGCGCAGCTAGTTTTTGTGAAAACACCTTCCGCCTTCCAGTATTTCACGTCTGGCAAAGTGCAGACGTTTCCTCAGCCCTCGCCAACCGCGGTGCTGGCGTCAACGCTGATTGCCTTTGCGCTCATTGTTCTCCTGGGATACTATATCGGTAACAGAGCCTTTCCTTCTAAGTCCAGCACTCTCTCAGCGGCAGACCACTTACTTGGCATTCTTCCAGGTCTGGTGACCGGGTATTTCCTGATTACTTACATCTCGAAAATCTTTGCCACTTCTCCCATCATTAGTGTGGGTGTCGGCACTCCCACCCAGAGCCTGCTGTCAGATTCCCTTCCACTGCTCTTTATCGTAGCTGTCGTGGCTGTGATCGCCGGTCTTATTGCCGCGCGCGCCAAGAAGAGCAGCGCCACTAAGAAGTAATCGTCTTCACTGTAACTGACTGGCCGAGGTAAATGCATGAGCAGCACAAGGCAAGCGCAGAAAACGCAACAAGCACAGACCGACGAGTGGCGTCCAGAACGCGTGCATGCCATGTTCAGGCGCTTCAAGCGCGGACCTGACAAGAAAAAACGCTTCATTGGTCAACAACCAGATGAGGTCATCCGGCGTGTTGTGCGCGAACATCCTATCTTCTACCTGGGATCAGCCGTGCCGCTCCTGCTGGGCTTCGTTGTCCTGGGCCTGGCGGTCTGGCTCGAAGGCGGTCATGCGCTGACAGGATCAATATACTCGGCCCTGGATGTGATCATTGGCGTTTACATCATTGGCGCTGCCGCGTATTGCGCCTACAGCATCTATAAGCTCTGGTGGGTGAATGTCTATATTATCACTAATAAACGAATTCTGGCCTGGCGCGGCTTTTTAAATCCCACGCGCAGAGAGACTACGCTGGATAAAGTTCAACAGGTCGCGGTTGAGCAGGAGACGTTGTTTAGTATCGTTCTCAACTACGGCCAGGTTGAAGTTTACCTGGCCGGCGGCAAGCCGCTGAGTCTTATTAAAGTGCCGGATCCCAAAGGTGTCCGCGATGATATCCAGGGCATCCATCAGAGTTATTTAGCGTCCAGGCCCCCCAAAGCTGTGCCGCCTCCAGTGTCCAACCCTGCAATGGCTGCTACGCTTGAAAATTTAGGCAAGAAAGAAGCACTGCCCACGCTGCCCAATGCCGACACGAAGTACGCGCATCGCCACTCACCGGCCAAACTGCGCCGCCCTTTGCGCAGGTTTGGCGGTCCGCTGCGTATTGAGTGCGAGGTGACTTATGAGGCGGAAGAGTATACGGTGATGTATGTCACGCGTTCCAGGTGGGTTCTGGCAGTGCAGTTAATTATCCCGGTGCTGCTGCTGCTAGGGTGCCTGCTGGGCGCGCTGGTTGCGCGCGTTATCTTCGGCGTGTTCGCGATCGCTTTCGTGGCCTTGCTGGTCGTTATTGGTTTAATCATCATCAACTATGTCGATGATGTGTTCATCCTCACCAATAGACGTGTCATCGACATCGATCGCAAGTTTATTTTCTTATACGAGGAACACGCTGAGACGACCTATGATAAGATCAGTGAAATTGAGGTGATCAGCCCGAACGCTATCCTGCTTGCCCTGAGCGTTGGCAATATAGTTGTTAATACGCAGGGCAATAATCCGAACATACACATGCGCCACATCAGCCACCCTTTCTATATTCAGGACAAGATTTACCAGATCAAAGGTTTTAAGGAAAAGGTTGATAAAGTCAAGACCGAGAATAAACTCAAGGAAGACCTGAGTTTGTGGTTTGGTACGGTGCTTTCCACCCTGGAGAACAAAATCACCAGCCGGGGCGTGCCAAACTTGCAGTCCTTAGACCTGTGGGACGCGGTTGAGCGGGCCGGCGAGTTTGGCATGCGCGTTGTGCCTATCGGCGAATCTGCCGACTATCCCAACATAGGGTCAGGTAAGATCGTGATGCAGATACCCCCGCCTGGCACCGCTATGGACATCAACTCGCCGGAGAAGCCCCAAATCCAGGTGATTTTGAGCAAAAGACAGTAACAAACGTTGTTTTTACCTCATTCCATTACGCACCAGCAGCGCGATGCACTCGATGTGGTAGGTCTGCGGGAACATATCGACGGGCTGCGCGTATAGCAGCCGGTAACGATCATTGAGGCAGAGCGAAGCAATATCACGCGCCAGCGTGCTTGGGTCGCAAGAAACGTAAACAATAGAGCGCGGGGCAAGTGATTGTAAAGCCTGGATGGCTTTCGGGTGACATCCTGCGCGGGGTGGATCAACCAGGGCCAGGTCAATGCGCTCGCGCCTGTAGTAGAGTTGGCCGAGCAGGCGCTCCAAAGTGCCTTCCAGCGTAGTAACGTTGATCTGGTTGTTGAGCGTTGCATTGGCGCGCGCATCCATCACCGCGCTGGGCTGCGACTCGATAGCGATGACGCGCGCCGTTCGCTGCGCCAGGAAGGCCGAGAACAGGCCAACGCCGCTATAGCCGTCCAGCACCACCTCGGAACGCATTGGCTCCAGCATGGCTATGGCGCGCTCGGCCAGCACGGGCGTCTGCGTCATATTCACCTGGAAGAACGAATCCGAAGAGATGCGGAAGCGTTTGTTCAGAACTACATCCGTCAAAAACTCCTGCCCGGCGACGACACGCCCATAGCGCCCGCCCACGCGCTCGATAATCACGCCCACAATACCCGGCGCGCAGGTCATCAATTCCTGCGCCAGTTCCTGGGGCGACTCGATTATCGATCCCGGACGCGCATGGATGCTCAGCAATGTGGGTACTGCTTTCACCGGCGTTGTCGCAGTGTTCGAGGCAACTGCGCCGATTGCTCCGCGAATGGTGAAGCCCTGGATCATCTGCGCCAGCGACTCCCCAAAAGTTTCGAGCAAGCGAGCGCGAATGAGCTGGTAGACCATATCCAGGGCAGGGTGCAAAAGTGGACACGTCTCAAGGTCCTGTACTTCGTGACTCTCGGTCAGCTTGAAGCCCACTTCATTTGCCGGACCAACGGAAAATAAAGCGATATTACGATAATGCCAGGGAGAAACGCCGCTCGGCATACCAACAGTCGGATGAACGAGGGCATCAGGCTGTTTGCCGATGCGTACCAGCAACTGGCGCACAATATGCGCTTTCCAGGTCAATTGCGCCGCATAAGAGATATGCTGCCACTGGCAGCCGCTGTCCGTCAACAATGGATATTGAGGCTCGATTCGTTCGGGCGCGGGACGCAAGATTTCTAGCAACTGCGCGCGCGCATGCCCGCGGCGTTCTTCTACAACCTCCACGCGAACTCGCTCTCCTGGAATACCCCCTGGCACGAATAAGACTCGCCCCTCATACCGGCCTACTGCATCTCCCCCGTAGGCAAGGTCAGTTAATTCAACGTCTATGCTCATGTTCACCTCAACGGCCACCCGATATACACATATCAACCGTGTCCGTCACATCTTTCCAACGTAGTATTGTCATTCCTGTTCAAACAGCCGTTACCCGGTAAAAAGTAAATGCTCTTTCCCTTAGTGTATTCGACCGAACAGAGAGTATTTCACAGTCACAATTAGATTGGAAGCGGTTGTTCAGGCTGACTGTAGAGCCGTGTTCCAAATCGGCTCAGTAATACCGCTCCTAATCCTACAAATCCTGTTCCAAGGCCTACAAGCCAGCCAATGAATGGGAGCGAACCGAGTGCTGCCAGGACAATCACTCCTACAACAACCTGGAGGTAGCGTGTATGCGGGCGCGAAGTCAGCGCGTGTATAATTTGCTCT
>DATGGW010000107.1:0-3309 GCA_035308345.1 Ktedonobacteraceae bacterium
CGTATGGTATGTGATCCCGCAATCATCGCGCTGCTCACTACAGAGACTGCCGAAGGAGGAAGAGAGGAAACCGCATTACACGGGACAGTGGATGCCCTGGTCACGCTCGTGGAAAAGCGGGATTGGTCTCTGGGGCACCACTCGCAGCAGGTCGCCGACCTGGTACGTCAACTCGCACTTGCACGTGGGATGTCCCTGGAAGAAGCACAGGTTGTGGCTTTGGCAGGGCAATTGCATGATATTGGCAAAGTGGCCATCCCCGATGCGATCTTGCAAAAATCAGGCCCCTTGACGGAAGAGGAGTGGGAGCAGATGAGGAGACACCCGATCGTGGGCGCGGAAGTCATCAGTTGCATTCCATCTCTCCGGCCCCTGGCTCCGGTGATCCGCGCTCATCATGAGCGGTGGGACGGGCAGGGATACCCCAACCACTTGCAAAGTGAGCAGATTCCCCTTGCTGCACGACTCATCGCCGTCGCTGACTCCTACACGGTCATGGTCACAAATCGGCCCTATCAGCTAGCCCGTACACAATCCGAAGTGCTCGTGGAATTACAGCGCTGTGCCGGGAGCCAATTTGATGCACGGGTAGTCGAGGCGTTGATCGGTCTGCTGCAAGGCACACAAGATCAAACGAAACGTGAGGTGGTGAGCGTAGCTTGAATGAAGGCTCATCCGTACTTTCAGCGCCCGGCAGTTGCAGGTGTATGGTAATTCCATCGTCTTGAAATTTTTGAGCACGGAAAGCGCGGATGAGCGACATTATTGTGGTATTACGCGCTGACCTGCAAAACGAATGTGCCCCAGTCCCTCAACTGATCTACCGTCTGGCTCGACCTGCGCGGGATATATTCGGTTGCCATCCAGAAGCTCTTACCATCGGGAGCCAGAATCGCCCACGAATAATCTCCCCAGCGGCTGGCTGCTGGATCATAGTGCGTGACACCGAATCCGGCAATATTGATATTGCCAAATGAGGTCTGGCCAATTCCCATGCGAGTGTAAACAGCGCTTGGAAAATAATTCTGACCAGATAGAGTCATCACAATCGCAGCGGTGCCCGAAGGGCTGACCTGGATGGCAGGATAGAGCAGATAGCTCCCTGTTGAGACTACGAAGCCCTGGTTGACGATGCTGGCGCTTTGAAGAACCGTCCCATCACTATCGAGAACCGGATTTACCTCAAACCAGGCTGCTCCGGCGCGATTTGCCGTATCACCCGCGATGGTCACGATGGTATCCAATGCACCCCATATATTGCCATTGATGAACTGCGTCTGCTGCATGCGGTCATCACCGGCATCAAGCAGGCTGGTCGCACCTTTCTGTTGTGCGCCGGGAGGTACACCATACGTCTCGGAGGTGACGACGAGATTGGACAGGGTTGGGACAGCGCCGGTAGATATAGCCTCGCGATTGGTCATGGCCCAGACGCCGATGCGATTGTCAGTGGTCAGATTGGGATCTAATGAATTCAAGAAGAACTCGGCCGGCGGTGTGCCATTGGAAATGGCGGGCTGAACGCTGGCTGCAGTCGTCCCACCGATGCTGAGGTTACCGAAATGCGCAAAATGAACATTTTTAGACAGGGAGACCAGGTCTGACTTTGATACAGCATAGACCTGCGCGCCGTTGAATTGTGTGCCAAGAATGGAAAATTCGTTGGTGGTGATATAGAGATTGAACTGGTCGATACCAAGCGTAGGCTGATCGCCATAACAGGGACAGCCGGGATCGTTGGGAGCCCCATTGGCGCCGTTGTCGGTCGCGTCGAGATGGTATACCGTCCAGGGCCTGGTAGGATTACCAGAGGTGTTCACCGCGATATCGGTGCGCGCGCTCGTGTTGGTGCTATTGATAAAAAGGATAGTCGCGAACCATGTATTGGTCGATACGTCAAAATAGCAGCGCGGGTCGCTGGTAAATTGTTTGAATCCTTCATTAAAGAGTTTGTTGACATTGAATGGACCCGCCACGACCTTACCATTGGTGCGATAGATAGTGAAAGCCGAGTTGACCGGCTCTACTACAAAGCCATTACCAACACACAACCCCTGGTCGGGCGGTTCAAATTCCGCGCCAAAATTGGTTTTCGCGCTATCACGGCTGCTCACTCCGTTGAAACCCGCGAGCAAAGACGATGCGGATGTACTTACCTGGGATGAGGAACTCGCAAGCGGGGCATTGCTGGCCGCTTCAGTAGCATGAGTAGCGTGAATGCGCTGCCCGCCCCTGGGATGCATTGAGCCAGGGACAGCCGCTGTTACATCTGTCATGGTAAGCTTTTTTGGGTCAACGACCGCAAAGGGGGCAAGCATGCCTGTTGTGACACTATAAGGAGCGACAGCGGCCGCGTGCGTAGTATGTTCGCGTGACAGCAGGCCGTAAAGCATAAACGAACTGGCAAGAGCGAAAAGAGCCAGCAGAGAGATACTCACCTTGATACGGGGAGGAAAGCGCATGGTTTCATCTCACTTTCAGATAACAAACCGCGGATCAGGATATAAACTTTCAGAAAGAGAATTTTTACACAAGGCAATGGCACAGAATATACCCCCGTGCGAGTATACTAAGCTGTCCGGGGAGGTAGGAAGAGAGAAGTAGTTATGATCTGGTTATGAAGCGGTTAAGATGTGGAGGGTGGACGAGGGCGACCGCAAGGGTCGCCCTGGCTTCGCATTCAACGGCTAACTACTCAGGTAAATGAGGACTGCTCAGCAGCTTATCCATCGTGGACTTTTTAACGCGATAAGCCTGGCGCTTCCCGCGGTGGGGCAGCGTGATGGCTTCCAGCGAGCCACCCTTGATCCAGCGCCGGACCGTAGTGTCATCGACGCGCAGGCGCCGCGCTACTTCACGCACGGTAAGCAGTTCTTCCATTTCCTCAGCCATTTTTCTAACTCCAGCGCCTTTAGAGAATGAAGCCTCTTTAGGGAGCTTTTCAATAGTGGTGTTACGACGTGTCATGATACACCTTTACATCTGATAGACTACAAACACGAGCCTGGCGCAGCAGTTTTACAACACTGTATCACTGCTTGCCAGTTACCTATACTATACATATCAGTACCAAATGTATTAAAATGAGGTTTTCCACCACGCTGCGAGGGCTATTGCGCGGCGGCGTTTACTGGACTGGCGGGCAACTCCAATATCCGGCTATTGACACAAGTGAAAGAATAAATAAGTATGATGGAAACACAATCTGAAGCAACAAAACGCAAAATACTGATGGTAGTTGATGGACATGCCATGATCCATCGCGCCTTTCATGCTGTCCCGGAAGAATTGACGACCAGCAAGGGCGAG
>DATGGW010000108.1:0-4215 GCA_035308345.1 Ktedonobacteraceae bacterium
AGAAATTGGTATTTTTGGCTGCATCTCTTCGTGCATTACTAAAACTCCGAAATCTATTTTTCTAGTATATTATACTATCAAGTATGATATCACAAATTTGATAGGCTATTCAATCTATGAAACTTTTTTCCTACTAAGGAGAAATGTCTGGAAAGCTCTAGCCACCCCCCCAAAACTACCCTTGCCCGATACGATACCCCGCAAGGTCTTCCAGATACGTCAGCAGCGCGGAATGGTCGAGGTCGCCACGGCCTTTGGCTTCCAGGGAAGCAAACATCTGATCTACCAGAGCTGTTACTGGGAGCGAGACACCGTGTTGGCGAGCTTCCGCTAACGCGAAGCCGAGATCTTTGTGGTGGAAGCGCACGCGACCACCGGGCGTAAAGTCGTGGGCAAGCATGCTTGCTCCACGCAGTTCCATCACCCGGTTGGCAGCGAGACCACCGCCGAGTACTTGCACTATCTTGGCTGGGTCAACTCCCGCCTTTGAGCCAAGCACCAGCGCTTCGCTGATGGCTTCGATCACCAGGGCAACGACGATCTGATTGCACGCCTTGACTACCTGGCCCGCACCACTTTCCCCAACATGCACAATCGTTGTGCCGAGCGCCTGGAAGATGGGCATGCAGCGCAGAAACGTTGCTTCGTCACCGCCCACCATGATCGAGAGGGTGGCGGCAATCGCACCCGCATCTCCACCGCTCACCGGCGCATCGAGCATGATGATATCTTTTTCAGCCAGCCGGGCAGCCAGCGCACTCGCCACCATCGGAGCAATCGTACTCATATCAATCACCACCAGCCCTGGCTGCGCTCCCTCGATAATCCCACCGGGGCCAAGTAGCACCTCTTCAACCTGAGCCGGTCCGGGCAACATAGTAATGACCACAGCGCAAGACGCAGCAATCTCTTGTGGTTGGGTCATAGCTCTTGCTCCCAGTGCGAGAAACTCCTGCGTCACTTCCTGATGGCGATTCTGCACAACCAGTGAAAAACCTGCTTTGAGGAGATTATGCGCCATCGGTCTGCCCATAATCCCCAGACCAATAAAGCCGATAGTACCTGACATTGCTGGCACCTCCTGACGGGTTTGTCACTTAACTCATGCTGTTGAGGAACGTTTTACTGCAAAGGCTGGGCGTGTGATGGCACCCTCGGAGGCAGAAGACACCAGAGCAGCATACTTGGCGAAGACACCGCTCGTGTAGTGGGGCGCAGGTTCCTGCCAGTTCGCCAGGCGGGCAGCGATCTCAGCATCTGGAAGTTCGACATCGAGTCGGCGGGTTGCGATGTCGAAGACGATGATATCGCCTTCTTGCAGTGCGGCAACAGGGCCACCGCTGGCCGCTTCGGGCGAAACATGACCAACCATCAAACCACGTGTTGCTCCGCTGAAACGGCCATCGGTGAGTAATGCCACCGTCTCGCCCAGTCCGGCACCAACGATAGCGCCGGTTACTCCCAGCATCTCGCGCATACCCGGCCCACCACGCGGACCTTCGTAACGAATGACCACGACATCGCCGGACTTGAGTTCGTGCCGGGTCACTGCTTGCATAGCGTCTTCCTCGCGGTCGAAGACACGCGCCGGGCCGCGATGGTACAGTCGCTCATGTCCTGCTATTTTGACCACGCATCCCTCCGGGGCGATATTTCCTTTGAGGATAACCAGACCGCCGTTCGGCTTGAGCGGATTGGAGAGTGGACGCACGACATCCTGACCGGGCGTTTCCACCACAATGCTGACCTCTTCACCAACCGTCCGCCCGCTCGGCGTCATTTGTTGCGCGT
Organism: Ktedonobacteraceae bacterium; assembly: GCA_035308345.1. Classification (GTDB taxonomy): domain Bacteria; phylum Chloroflexota; class Ktedonobacteria; order Ktedonobacterales; family Ktedonobacteraceae; genus CF-113. The sequence continues at coordinate 1,792 of DATGGW010000108.1, forward strand.
CAACCAACCCGGCGGACACGAGTCGCTGTACCAGTAACGGTATCCCACCAGCGCGATCCAGGTCAACCGCAACGTATTGCCCACCGGGTTTCAGATCAGCCAGCAGCGGGGTGCGCCTGCTGATCGTATCAAAATCATCAATAGTGAGGGGAATATTGGCCTCACGCGCCATTGCCAGCAGATGTAGCACAGCATTGGTTGAGCCACCCGATGCTGCCACACCCGCGATCGCATTCTCAAAAGCCTGTCGCGTCAAAATATCACGGGGCGTTACGCCACGCCGCAAAAGATCCATGATGAGCTGGCCGCAACGTTTCGCTACCTCGTCTTTGCGTGGGTCAACGGCGGGAACGCTGGCTGTGTTCATCGGGGAAAGGCCAATAAACTCCAGGGCCATCGCCATGGTATTGGCGGTAAACTGCCCACCGCACGCACCTGCTCCTGGACAGGCCGCGTTTTCCAACTCTCGCAGGTCCGCGTCGCTCATCTTGCCTGCCGCATTGGCCCCGACGGCCTCATACACATCGCCAACCGTCACGTCCTTCCCGCGAAAACGTCCAGGTGCAATCGAGCCACCATACAGGATCAAGCCTGGTACATTCAGTCGAATCAGCGCCATAGCCGCGCCTGGAATTGTCTTGTCACACCCTACCAGGGCGATCACCGCATCAAACATGTGACCTCGGCTCACCAGCTCAATCGAATCGGCAATGACCTCGCGGCTCACCAGTGAGGCCTTCATGCCTTCTGTCCCCATAGTCACCCCATCACTGATGGCGATGGTATTGAACTCCATTGGTGTCCCACCAGCTGCTCGTATGCCCTCTTTCACTCTGGCGGCCAGGCGGCGCAGGTGAAAGTTGCAGGGCATGGTCTCGGTCCAGGTGTTGGCTACGCCAATAATCGGGCGAGCCAGGTCATCATCGGTAAAGCCAATCGCTTTGAGCATCGCACGTGCGCCTGCACGCTCTTGCCCATCGGTGATTGCGCTACTGTGCTGTTTAGGATTCATTGTCATGCTGATATGTCCTCTCACTGCTCGGCCCGGCGTCGCGCCCGTGAGCTGCCCGTTCCGACCCGGAACCCTTATTCGTTGGTATGATTGAGTACTACTAAAATACATAGTAACATATGCAACCCCCTTCTCCACAATGCAGTGCAAGAAGCATTGCATCCTCGCGGGTGAAAGAGGTGAAGGGGGGACAGTTTATGCACATGAACGAAATAATCTGGGAATAAACTTTGACTGGCACATCGCTGCGGCTCGTGCCCCTGGGCGCGATAAATCGGGCCCCTACGCGCCGTAGCGCGTGAGGCCAACCTGCGCCGTGGCGCGTGAATCGGATTCGCGCCGTGGCGCGTAGGGGCCCGATTTATCGCGCCCGACTCGACGAGCGTAGCAATGTCGAGTCCCAATTACTGATTGGCGCTATGATAAAATAGACCCGATACACAGGACGAACCGTAAGGGAAACATATATGGATATGGACACACTGAAGAAAAATCTTGAGCGACACGAGAAGGCCGAATTATTCGCGACATTGTTAGTAGCGTTACAGCGAGGTGAAAGCGAGTATGACTGATCGTCTCAAGAAAGAGGAATTTGTGCAACTGCTGGCTACACGGATGAATGCCGACGAAGCCACAGCAACCGCCTGGGTAGATGGCATTGTCGAAACGCGCATCGAGTGGCGAGGCCGTGATCACTATAAGGTCGCGTGCCAGTATCTTATAAGCATACGGCGGCTCTATCAAAACCTGGGTAAAAGCAACGAGTGGACAACACATGTCGCGGCCCTACGCGATCAACACCGCAACCTGCCCGCGCTAAGAGATGAGATGGCAAAAGCGAAGTTGTAGCAGGAGAACCTGAGCGACTAGCGCCATGATGTAACGAGCCGACACTTCCATAAGTGTCGGCTCGTTACATCATGGCGCTAGTCGCTCAGGCAAAATTGCTATCTGCGATCTCCCGCGTATCCGATAGTGGAGTCTTCATCCAGTGGTGCCTGTAACGTCGAGAGCGGGAAAGTACAGATGAACGTACATCCTTCTCCCACTCCACTGGTGACTTGCAGGACGCCACCATGTAGTTCCACTAAAGAACGGGTAATGGATGGTCCCAGCACACTTCCCATAGTTCCCGCCGGGGAAAGAGCGGAACTGTGTAAGAAGGGACGATTAAATGCGTCCAGGTCTTCAGCAGAGAGTTCACCGGTGCTGTAGCAGATGATGCGAACTGTCGTTCCCGCTGCCTGCGTTTTAAAGTCAATCAGTCCGCCCACTGGTGTATGATGCATAGCAAAGGTCAGGAGATTGGTCAGAATTTGCACCACGCGGTTCTCGTCTCCCTGTACGACAAGCGGCAGTCTGGCAGATAAAGGGAGAGGCGCTGGTGATGCTCCTCGATCTGCCTGTACATA
>DATGGW010000109.1:0-15272 GCA_035308345.1 Ktedonobacteraceae bacterium
CGCTTGTGCGCAGTAGCCAATTGCTCCTCAAGCAAGCGAACTTGCTTCAGGGCTTGCTTCAGTTGCTCCTCTAAGCTCTCAATGCGTTCCTCTGTTGTCATGGCCCTAGTATATCAGACAAGGTTCTTTCTGAACAGTTTCGCAACTCCCTCACCAGGCACTGTGAATGATTGCCAGGGCGACCCTTGCGGTCGCCCTGGAAGCTCGCCGTTGATTCTGTTTACCTCGCTCAAATAGCTGACTGCGCCCAGCGGCCGTATTGTTCATCGAGCTTCTTTTGCTTATCGTTCATACTGTCGACATACATGTATGCATCATGACGGACATCGAATGATCGGACTATGCGATCATCTGGTCCTGGCTCTCCGTCTGCGGACATGCGCTCACGGATCACAAAAACCTGCTCGGTGAGGCGTTGGACATAATAGCGGTCTTCCAGCATCGTGACACTCCCGTCGTTACCTTGCAAGAGAGCTTATTTGGTCTTTGCCTGCCTCAGTACGCACAGACCCACGTAAATCGGCCTTGCTGAGGTCTGCTCCGTCCAGGTCGGCTCCACGCATATCTGCATTGCTGAGGTCTGCCTCTCTCAGGTTTGCGCGGCAAAGATTGGCATCGCGCAAATTCGCCCAGTGAAGGCGCGCTTTAAGCAGGTTAGCATCGCTCAGATTGGCGCCCTTTAGATTGGCATTGCGCAGGTCTGCCTCGCGCAGGTCTGCCTCGCGCAGGTCTGCCCCCTGCAAATTGGCCTCTGTAAGATCGGCCCCGTGGAGATCAAGTCCCTGCAGGTCAGCATCGTGAAGGTCGGCCCCGTGGAGATCAGGCTCTAAAGCCTGTACTTCAGCGAAATCCCGTCGCCATTTATTCCAAAAAGTTTTTCCAGTTGACAGTATATCAAGTTCTTTCTGACTTGCCATAATGCTTCCTTTTGCTATTGCATTCCGGTTATACTTCTCACTACTCAATCACCTATCAGAGCCCTTCTGGCAGGTGATAAACGAGCCTTTTCGACCAACTGTGCTCATCCCACAAGCGGAGGGTTACCGAGTTGTAGCACGTAAGCGAAAGAGCGAGCAAAACCACCCAGAAATCACGCTTCTGTGATGAGGTTGCGCTTTGAGTACCGTTTCAAATGAGGAGCATGAAACCTGAGAAGAAGTAGAATACATTCAAATTATACTCTATTTTTTAGAAAAATGCAAATATTTCTAAAATACCCGCAGGTTAGATTACTAACACGCCGATGGTGACCAGGGTCACTGCTATCATTACCAGGTAGTCAGCCGCGCTAAACGCAGTTTCATGCAACGTTGTTTGCCGCCCCTGCACCTCATAGCCGCGCGCTTCCAGGGCGATAGCGAGATCGGATGCCCGGCGCAGCGTGCTGTTGATAAACGGAACGAAAAGGGCGGTCAGGCTTTGCATGCGCTCGCGTAAGCTGCCGTGTGTGAAATCTGCCCCGCGCGCAGCCTGCGCTTTGACCAGCAATTCGACTTCTTCCAATAGTGTGGGAATAAAGCGCAGCGCGATCAGAACCATCAGGGCAAAATCATCGACCGGCAGGCGCAGCCAGCGCAGCGGCGTCAACAGGCGCGTCAGGCCCTCGATCAGAGCAATAGGACTCGTTGTCATGGTCAGCAGCAGTGAAAAGGCAAATAGGGTGAGGAAGACGACGAAAATGGTTATTTCTGCCCACACACCCTCATAGGTGATTACGACCGGTCCGATTGGCAGCACACTGCTTGATGATTGCCCGCGCGTAACCCACAGCAGAACTAACGCGCACAGCGTTAGCACAATCAGCAGCAGCCTGCTGAGTTTGAACCAGCGCTTTCTTTTCAACGCGCGTATTTGCGAGAGTGGAAGCAAGCATACCAGTATGAAAAGTACAAGGACAGCGCCATACGCAACAATCAACCTGCGTATGAGCTCGTATGGAAGCGGCCAGGGACCTAAAGTGCGCAAGACGGTCGTGTCCGACAGGCTAAAAAAGAGCACGTTTGGTAGTATACCTATCAGTGCGAGCAAGATTAACCAGCGCATGCGTCTCCACATGACGCCAAAAGAGATACCTGAAAGCGCAACGCCGGTGAATAACAGTAGCGCAGCCACGATATAAGGCGCGAAATGCCAGAAGTGCTGGTTCGCGATTGTGAAAAAGATGGCTAACCAGAGCATGAGTAATAATTTTGTCCTGGCTTGGAGGCGATGAAGCAGGCTCTCTCCCGGAATATAGGTGCCTAAAGGGATGTTCTGGAACATGTGCCCTGTCCCTTCTCTGAAATCTGGCGTAAGTCCTGCAGCAGGTCAAAAGCCTCCTCGAGCGTGTTTATCTCGTCCGGAATCGCCATACCACCCTTACGCAAAATGGCGAGCAACTCGTTGAGTGGAGGCGCTGCCAGTCCCCATGTACGCAGTGCCCCATCCTGATTAAAGACGGTGCGCGTCTCTCCCTGCAGCGCTAACCGCCCCTCGTTGAGCACGAATAGCCAGTCCGCCAGTGCCGCTACCTCTGCCATGTCATGCGAAACCAGCACGATCGTGACACCCTGTTGCTCTTTGATACGCTTGAGATAGGCGTAAAATTCTTCGCGTCCACCGGCATCCAGTCCGACGGTTGGTTCATCGAGGATTAAGATCGATGGAGACATTGCCAGCACGCCCGCCAGGGCCACTCGTCTTTTCTGGCCGCCGCTTAACTCGAACGGGTTGCGCATCGCGAACTCCCCGTGGGGCAAACCCACCAGGTCTAGCGCGCGCAGGACACGCGCGCGTATTTCCTTGCGCCGGAGTTTCATGCGGCGCGGCCCAAAGGCGACATCCGCGTACACAGTGCGCTCGAACAACTGGGCCTCTGGAAACTGAAAGAGCATACCGGCGCGCTGGCGCAGGGCTGCGTTATCAACGCCTTTGCTGCCAACCTCTATGCCATCGACTACCACGCTGCCTGACGTGGGGCGCAGCAGCCCGTTAAAATGCTGTACCAGGGTAGACTTGCCGGAACCGGTCACGCCGATAATGGCGACGCAAGAGCCGCGCTCGATTTCCAGGCTGACATCAGAAAGCGCGGTTTTTTGCAGCGGCCCGGCGTTTTTTGCCTGGTAGATGTAGGTGAGATCGCGCGTGACTATGATGGCGTCTTTCAATGCAATATCTCCTGCGCGATGGTCTCCACTGTCAAGGCACCTGTCGAGATGCGGAAACCCGCGTTACGCAGGCGCGCCGCCAGCTCGATGGGCTCTGGAATGGCCAGCCTCAGCGCTCGCAGTCGTTCAAGGTCGCTGAATACCTGTGGAGGCGGGCCCTCCATCACAATTTTGCCCTGTTCCATCACAACAATGCGCTGCGCGAGAGCGGCCTCTTCCAGAAGGTGTGTCAACTGGATAATCGTCAATCCGTAGTCCCTGTTAAGCTGGTGAAGTAGCTCCACGATGTCCTGACGCGATAACGGGTCGAGCTGCGCTGTGGCCTCGTCGGCGATGATGCACTGCGGGCGCAGCGCCAGCACGCCCGCGATTGCCAGGCGCTGTCTCTGCCCACCTGAGAGCTTGTTGGGCGGCAGCCCGCGCAGGTGCATGATGCCCACGGCCTGCATTGCCCAGGCTACGCGCTCCTCGATCACACGCACGGGCAAACCGCGCACCGTCAGCGCCCAGGCGACATCATCTTCGACAACGGTCGCGATGATCTGGTTATCTGGATTCTGGAAGATCATGCCTACCGTGTCGCGGATGGTTCGCCAGTTCGATCGCTCGGCGCTATCGCGTCCCGCGATCAGGGCGTGCCCGCCTGTAGGGATCAGCAGCGCATTGCAGTGGCGCGCCAGCGTGGACTTACCGCTTCCATTATGACCGAGCAAAACGAGATATTCTCCCTGCTGCACCTGTAAGCTCACATCGTTCAAGGCCAGCGCTATAGGTTCGCTTTCCCCTTGTTGATCGGGGTAGGAATAGATGATATGTTGTAAGTCAATTAAAGCAATCTGTTCCATTATTTTGCTTTTTGCCTCGCGATGCCAATCCTGCGCACTTCTTTTCTCAACGCTCGCGCCATCCAGTGCTTGCCAATACGCCCCCTTTCAGGGATCAACTGCGCCAGCGTTTGCAATATCCAGTACAGGAAACGTTCGATCATGCCGCCGGGAAACGGGCGTACTTTGTATCCAAGCATACGCACAAGCAGATTGGTGATGTAGTAAACGACGATGACGATGGGCAGAATTAACAGCCAGTTTACAATATAATATGCTTCCCACCAGTAGGTAAAGCCAAGCTGTGCGATGGTATTGACTACCGGTAAGAGGCTATGCTGCCACCAGCGTCCCAGGCCGGCACTTGCCGCGATGACGCCGACCAGGTTGATGAATGCAATATATGTACCGTGCAGGCTCTTGATAATATCGGTAAGCGGGATGCCGGTCAGAAAATCAGCGAGAACAACCAGGAGATAGAAAGCCAGTGCGCCGCTGGTCGTTCCAACGAAAATGATGAAGAAATCGCGCGTGCGATGCTTCATCGTCAATCCAAGAAACAGCCCCGCGCCGCACTCCAATAACATAAAAGGCAGCGCCCCAGGCCCACTCATGATACCGATGGTAAAGAGAGCAACGCACAGGCTCATGATCCCCACGTAGAAATCGCGGCGCAAAACGATGATCGCAAACACGATGGGCGAAAGTAGTTGGAATATCGACTTGCCAATCGGCAGATAGAGCGCGAGTAGTTGAAAAATGACGCCGATGTCGGCCAGCAGCGCGCCTTCTGCTATTTCAATCGCCGTTAATCTGCGAAACATGCCTGTTCCTTGAATATCACGCTAAAAAGCCTCCCGCTATAGAATTGTCCAATCACTCTAATTATAGATGGCTACGTCTACCACATCGCGCAGAGCCGCACCCGTTCCCGGTTCTGTGGGTCGCTCTGTAGCCGGTAGACCTCCAGGAGAAGCGACTGCAGGTCAGTCGGATCGAGGCGCTCGACCAGCACGTCAAGCAGTTCGGGGACACCGGAGCCGTCATCCGATATCTGACTCGTATGAGTGAGTTCAGCATTGACACCTTCGGAGAACCCGTTTACAATCCGTCTATCATTAATAGAGATCTGGAACAGAAAATCAGACAAAAAGAAGTTTTGGAGTGATAGATGGAACATCTCAACGCGGTTATCCTCGCCGGAGGAAGCGGCACACGGCTCTGGCCACTCAGCACACCCGACTTTCCCAAGCAATTTTTGCCGCTTCCCAATGGCCGCAGCATGATCCAGGAATCGTTGGCGCGCATAGAGCCGCTTGTGTCTGCTGAGCATTCGTGGGTAGTGACCGGCCGCAGCATGGCGGAACTTGTGCATGAACATCTTCCGCCGCTGCCCGCCTCCCATATTCTGGGCGAGCCTGTGGGGCGCAATACCTCGGCTGCCATTGCCTGGGCTGCGACAACTATTGCGCGCGAAGATGCGCAGGCGGTCATGATGGTGGTGACGGCTGACCATATGATTAAAAAAATAGAGGCTTTTAACCAGGCGCTGCGCCTTGCAGCCACGCTGGCGGAACTGGGCTACCTTGTTACGCTGGGCATCAAGCCGACCGCGCCCGAAACAGGGTTCGGCTACATTCGCTACGCTGCCCCACTGGCAGAGGGTTTTGACCACCAGGCATTTCTTGGCGAGCGTTTCGTTGAGAAACCCAATCTCGCAACTGCTAAAAGTTACCTGCAAGATGGACATTACGTCTGGAACAGCGGCATGTTTATCTGGAAGGTTGAGACCATCCTGGCTGAATTGCGCCAGCATCTGCCAGAACTGGCGCGTAACATTGAGACGATTGTAGATGCCATGGGAACACCGCGCGCCCGTGCTGTGCTGAATGAACTCTGGCCTGCGCTGCAGAGTATCTCGATTGATTATGGCGTGCTGGAGAAGACCCGCAAACTTGTCGTTATTCCAGTTGATATTGGTTGGAACGACGTGGGTAACTGGGAGCAATATGCCTCGCTGTTTAGCGCGGATAGCGAAGGAGTGCGCGCGGTTGGGCATCACGTGGGACTGGGGAGCCAGAATACTTTTGTCTATAATAATACGAACCGCCAGGTCTTCACCATTGGCCTGGAAGATGTCATCGTGGTGGAGATGGAAGATAAAACCCTGATTTGCCATAAAGATGCCGTGCAGCGCGTCAAAGAGGTGGCTGAAAGCCAGATAAAAAAAGTGTTATAATATCCAGTAATGCACAACATTTGAATGGTTGGTTCCCTCCAGCGAAAAGGAAACGGAGTCTCCTGCTATGCTCTCCGAACAGCCCGTATATGCCCCTAATGGCATGGTTGCCTGCGCTCATTACCTTGCTACCCAGGCGGGTCTGCGCATACTCATGCAGGGAGGAAATGCAATAGATGCAGCAATTGCTGCTAATGCCACAATGACGGTGGTATATCCTTCCACCTGTTCCGCTGGTGGTGATATCTTCATGCTCATCTGGCATGCTAAATCGCAGCGATTGTACGCGCTGAATGGCAGTGGTCGCGCGCCGCGAGGCATGCGACCAGAGTACTTCGCCGCCAGAAGGATGAAAAGCATCCCGGAGCGCGGCCCGCTTGCCATCAATGTACCTGGAGCCGTTGACGGCTGGTTCGAGGCATTGGGGCGTTTTGGAACGCTTCCGGTGGAAACTATCTTTGCCCCGGCTATTGAATACGCGCAAGAGGGAACGCCGGTCACAGCTAAATTTAGCGGCTGGCTGGCAAAAGCTGAACCAATGCTCAAGCGTTGGGATAGCAGCGCGAGCATCTTTCTAGCAGCTAAGCGACCGCCGCGCGCCGGTGAAATCCTGCGCCAGCCACAACTTGCGCGCACCTATCGTATGCTGGTAAAGGAAGGACGAGACGCATTTTATGACGGCCCGCTAGCGCGCTCAATCACAGATTATGTGCAGCAGTGCGATGGCGTGCTGAGTATGGAAGATATGCAGAGTCATCGTTCCGAATGGGTAGAACCAATTTCTACCAGCTATCGCGGCTATGAAGTCTGCGAGTTTCCACCTAACACGCAGGGCATCACCGTGCTTGAAATGCTCAATATTATTGAGGGCTATGATCTCAAATCGCTTGGATATCAAACGCCTGAATGCCTGCATATCTTGCTCGAAGCCAAAAAACTTGCCTTTGCGGATAGAGATCAATACATCTCCGATCCCGCCTTTGTCGATGTGCCGGTCGAGCGCTTGCTCAGCAAAGCCTACGCGCAAGAACAGCGCAAGCGCATCAACCCGCAGAAAGCTGCGGCGGGTGTCGCGGCCGGGCTGGAAAAAGAGGGCGATACCATGTACCTGTGTACAGCGGACAGCGAGGGCAATGTCGTCTCGCTGATTCAAAGTCTCTACATGAGTTTTGGCAGTGGCATCGTCGGTGGCGATACGGGCGTATTGCTGCATAACCGGGGTTCGTACTTCTCGCTTGATGCGCGCCATGTCAATTACTTGCAGCCGGGCAAGCGCACTATGCACACGCTCACACCCGCAATGGTGCTGCGCGATGGGAAACCCTATATGGCGCTGGGGACTATGGGTGCAGACATGCAGCCGCAGATACATGTACAATTGCTGACGGCCATGCTCGATTTTGGCATGAATCCGCAGCAGGCCATAACCGCGCCGCGCTGGCGCAGTGGTCGTATGAGATTGTACCCGCCCGGCCGGCACAATGATTATATTCCGGGGCAACGTGGAGTTGATGAACTGGCGGATCGCGATATCGCCGAGGTGGTTGTGCTGGAGAAGCGTTTCGCCAACGGCGCGCCGCTGCTATTGGAGATGCTCGGCCATCGCGTCCAGCTTGAAGAGCCCTGGGGCGATGTCATGGGCCACGCGCAGGCAATCCGCATCAATCCTGAAACCCATCTCTTCGAGGGAGCTGCCGACCCTCGCTGTGATGGTCTTGCCCTCGGCTGGTGAGCGAGCGGGATCATTTATTCTCTGCACCGCCTGATTTTCAATCGTGGGTAGAGTCATCTTACATTAAAGAAGGGTAAATATATGACAGTACAACCATCTCGCGCTGGCATTCCAGCAGATATATTGGCGCTCTCACATGAACGTGACGAATTACGCAGGAAAGGCAAATATAAACAGGCGGATGATCTCAAACGGCAGATCGAAGAGGCCGGTTATGGTATTAAAGATAACCCGCATGGCGCGCACCTGATTATTCTTCCAGGCGTCGAGATTGACGGTATTGTCTATAGGACTTCGCGCCATGTTCCATCGTTGTTGGATGAGGCGGATTGCTGCACATTCTCGGTGAATATACTGGCAAATAATAGCTTTGAGGCGACGCGGCGTTGCCTTGAAAGCATTGCGCGTTTCGCCGGTGAACACAGCATCGAAATCATGCTGGTAGATAATGGGTCACAGGATGGATTGTACACGTGGGCTACCGCGCTGCGCCAGCAAGACCGGCGGCTGAGTGTACTTCACCTTTCACGCGCGGCGGGCGAGGCAGAGGCGCGTAACATCGGCTTAAAGCGCAGTCAGGGTCAATACATTTTGATGCTAGATAGCCATATCGAACTGACCGGCGATGTGTTTACTCCGCTCGCAGAGATATTATCAGATCCCAATGTGGGCGTTACAGGGCTGCGTGGCTTGCGCACGGAAGATATGCGCCACTTTGAGGAGACCTCCGAGCGAGAAGTCGAAGCTATTGCAGGCTCGTGCATGGCGTTTGGCAGACAGCTACTCAGGAGCACGGGACTTTTTGACGAGCGCTTTCGTTATCCCTTTTATATGGACATAGACTTTAACTTCTCGGTGAGAAATTGTGGAAAAAGCGCTATCGTCACGCCTGGTTTACCGGTGCAATACCATCCACAAGCATTTGACTCGAAGCTTTCAGATGCCGAACGCACTCGCCTGACAAGAAGAAATTTTTATCGCTTCCTGGATAAATGGGGACACCGCGACGACTTATTGCTCGAAAAAAGGAGTTTTTAAATTGGTGACATTGACAAAGCGCAGCGATATCGCGAAGGAGTTTACCTGGGACCTTGAGAGTATCTTCTCCACCGATGGTGACTGGGAGCAGTCGTTTCAGTCATTGATACGCCGCTTGCCGCAGCTAGAAGCTCTACAGGGAACGCTTGCCAGCAATGGCCAGTCGTTTTTACACGTCTTACAACAACGCGACGAGGTGTTTGAGCAGTTGGAAACACTCTTTGTGTACGCCTCAATGCGTAAAGACGAAGATACCACCAATAGCAAATACCTGGGTATGTATGATCGCGCTATGCAATTACTCGTGCGCATTTCAACGGCCATTGCATACATCGAGCCGGAAATCCTGGCTCTCCCACAGTCCACGCTTGAACAGTTTGTGCAGGAAACAGCAGGCTTGCAGCTTTATAGTCAGCAGTTGCATGACTTGAGTCGCAAACGTCCTCATGTGCGTTCCTCTGAGGTAGAGGCCGTGCTGGCTGCGGCGGGCGATATATCCGATGGGCCAGACTCCATCTTTTCAATGATTGACAACGCTGATTTGCGCTTGCCAATCATCAAAGATGAAGTGGAGAACGATATCCAGCTCACAAAAGGTAATTACCTGGTTTACATTCGCAACACAGATCGGCGCGTGCGTAAGGCAGCTTTTGAGGGCATGCATGACGCATTCCTCAAACAGCGCAATACCATTGCCGCCACCCTTTCTGCCCAAGTAAAAGCGGATATCTTCTTCACGCGCCAGCACGCGTATGCTTCGTGCCGCGAACGCGCCCTGTCACGCTATAATATTCCGGTCAGCGTCTACGATAACCTGGTCAATACGGTCGGTGAGCATACCCCCCTGCTTAATCGCTATATGGAGTTGCGCAAACGCGTGCTGCGACTCGATGAATTACATATGTACGATCTGTACGTTCCAATCGTAAAGGAAACAAGTCCTGATATCAGCTACCAGGAAGCCTGTGACACCGTCGTAGCTGGCCTAGCTCCTCTGGGTGAGAACTACATCAACACATTAAAAACCGCCTTTCACCAGCGTTGGATTGATGTGTATGAGACGCCTGGCAAGCGCGGCGGCGCCTATAGCGGAGGGGGGTATGCGACTTATCCATTTGTCCTGCTCAATTTCCAGAACAAGCGTGACAGTATGTATACCCTGGCGCATGAACTGGGTCACTCTATGCATTCGTACTTCACACGCCGCAACCAGCCATTCCAGTATGGTGACTATACCATCTTTGTCGCGGAAGTTGCTTCGACGCTCAATGAAAGCCTGCTCACGGACTACCTGCTCAAAACAAATAGCGATCCAGAAGTGCGCCTGGCAATTCTTAATCACGCGCTCGAAGACATTCGCGGCACGCTCTACCGGCAGACTATGTTTGCCGAGTTTGAACAACTGGTGCATAGCCGCGCTGAAGAGGGCGAACCCCTGACCGCCGATAGCTTGAGCAAGATGTATCGCGCGCTCAATCAGAAATACTACGGCGGCGTCGCGGTAATCGATGAGCTGATTGATATCGAGTGGGCGCGCATCCCGCACTTCTACAGCAGTTTCTACGTCTACCAGTACGCGACAGGCATTTCCGCTGCCATTGCCCTGTCGCAGCAGATTCTGCGCGAAGGCCAGCCCGCCGTTGATCGCTATCTGAAGTTCCTCTCGTCCGGCTCTTCGGATTATAGTATCGAACTGCTCAAGAAAGCGGGCGTCGATATGACCTCGCCCGAACCTGTGCGCCAGGCCTTTCAGATGTTCGATTCCTATCTGAAGCAGATGGAAGAGTTGCTCAGGGATTATCCCACGCTCTCCCATCTCTCTCAATAAGCTCTTCGGCTTCCTTTGGCCCCCAGGTTCCCGCGGGATAGGTGACCACCGAGTCGGCTGGCATACTCTTCCAGCCGTTGATGATGCTGTCCACAATGCGCCATGATGCCTCGGTTTCGTCGCGGCGGATAAAGAGCGTGGAATCGCCAATCATAGCATCGGCCAGCAGGCGTTCGTAGGCTTCTGGCGAGATGATGCCAAAGGCCGTGGCATAGGTAAAGTTCATATCCACCGAAGCGAGATGGCGTGCCGCGCCTGGCACCTTTGCCGCGAATTTGAGTGAGATGCCCTCGTCGGGTTGAATCTGGATGGTCAGGCGATTAGGCACCAGTCCTTTTGTCTCCGAGGGATTGTAGAGTTGATGTGGCACGCGCTTAAACTGGATGGTGACTTCGGTGCTGCGGCTCGGTAGGCGTTTGCCGGTGCGAATATAGAATGGCACATCGGCCCAGCGCCAGTTCTCAATGAACAATTTCAGCGCTACGAAGGTTTCTGTTGTTGAGTTGGGAGCAACCCCCTGTTCCTCTTTGTATCCGGGGACAGACTGGCCCTCGCTTACTCCTGATGTGTACTGGGCGCGCACGGTATCGGCTTCCACCTGCTCCTGAGTGAGTGGAGGAATAGCCCGCATTACTTTCACCTTTTCGTCGCGAATGGCATCCGCATCAAAGGCCGCGGGAGGTTCCATCGCCGTCAGGCACAACACTTGCATGATATGGTTCTGCACCATATCGCGGATTGCGCCGGACTCCTCGTAATATTCGGCGCGCGTGCCTATGCCCAGTTCTTCGGCAACGACAATTTGCACATGATCGATATATTTCTGGTTCCAGAGCGGTTCAAAGATGCCGTTGGCGAAGCGGAACGCCAGCAGGTTCTGCACGGTTTCCTTCCCCATGTAGTGGTCGATGCGGTAGATTTGATTCTCGTGGAAGACGCGTCCAAGCTCGCGGTTGAGCTTTTGCGCGGAGACCAGGTCGCGCCCGAAAGGTTTCTCGATGATGATGCGCGTCCAGGACTCATTATCGCCATTGCTGTGCTGCGCGTGTGCCAGGCCCGCGCCGCCAAGCTGGTGAATGATCCCGGAATCGGTCGTTGGTGGGGTCGCCAGGTAGAAGAGGCGATTGCCCTGTGTGCCTTTTTCCTTGTCCAGCCGCTCAAGTAGTTCGGTGAGTTTCTGGAATCCCTCACGATCATTGAAGTCGGACTGGCAGTAGAAGAGATTTTGCGCGAAAGCCTTCTGCGCCTTGTCATCTAACTTATCGTCATCGGCCATGTATTTGTTGACCGAATCCAGCGCCATTGCCCGCCATTGCTCATCGGTCATAGGGCGGCGCGCGAAGGCTACGATACAAAAACTCTGTGGCAGCGGGTGATCGTGCATCATGTGCGCCAGGGTTGGCAACAATTTGCGCTGCGTCAGGTCGCCGGTCGCGCCGAATATCACCACAACGCACGGCTCAGGCGTCTGCCCATCCTGCCAGATGGTATGCTGTTTCAGTTCCACTTTAGGACGAACATCTTGTGTCATTAAATTGCTCCTCATTTATAAATGATATGCTGTAATGAGTATAGCGCATCTGGATGGATTCGTACATGTGAGTTATCAAAAAACATGCCAGGAACGTTTTTTCGGGAGGATTCTATGGGACGCTATGACGTGACGATTATCGGTGGGGGATCGGGCGGACTGACGGCGGCTCGTGTAGCCGCCGCCCTGGGCGCGAATGTCATGCTTATTGATAAAGAAAAGCTGGGCGGCGATTGTTTGAATTTTGGCTGCGTGCCAAGCAAGAGCCTGATTCACGTGGCCAGGGTAGTGCAACAGGCCAGGGATGCCGCAAAACTTGGACTCATGTCCGCCAGCCTCGATGTGGATATGGCGAGGGTATCTGACTATGTGCGAGGCGTGATTAGCCGCGTGGCAGAGGCCGAGCGTGTCTATACCGAAGGCGTCACGGTAAAATTTGGTCATGCGATCTTCAAGTCAGCGACCGAGTTGGACTTGAACGGGGAGAGCATTAGCAGCCGCAATATCATCATCGCTACCGGTTCCCATCCCGTCGTTCCCGGCGTAGACGGTCTGGTTGAAACCGGTTACCTGACCAATGAAGGCGTGTTTGACCTGACGCGCCTGCCAGCTTCGATTGTGGTAGTTGGCGGCGGCCCCGTCGGCGTGGAACTGGGCCAGGCTTTTGAACGTCTGGGCGCAAAGGTCACGATTATTCAGGGATCGGCGCGTATCTTGCCGAAAGAAGATACTGAGGTCTCAGAGACGATCGCAAGCGTCTTGCAATCCGAGGGCATAGAGATTGTTACAAATGCGCGTTTCGTCAAAGCCGCCCGCCGCGGAGACAAGAAAGTAGTCACGGCCAGGCAGGGTACTAACCTGCTCCAGTTTGAGGCGGATGAGATTGTGCTGGCATCAGGACGGCAGCCAAATGTGGAGGGCTTGAACCTGGAAGCGGCAGGCATCACGTTTGATAACAGGGGTATCAAGGTTGATGACTATCTCCAGACCGCGTCATCGAATATCCTGGCGATTGGTGATGTCACCGGCAGCTATCTCTTCTCACACGTCGCGGCGTACCAGGCGACTATCGCGGTGCGCAATGCGCTCGTGCCTGTGGCAAAGAAGAAGGTCGATTATCGTGTTGTTCCCTGGTGTACTTTCACCGACCCGGAAGCGGCGCGCGTCGGCTTGACGCCTGATGAAGCGGAAAAGCAGCACAAACAGGTGCGCGTGGTAAAGTTCCCCTGGGCGCATATCGATCGCGCGCAGACCGAAAGCGAGACGGTTGGCTTCATCAAGCTGGTGCTGGCGGGCAAGAAAGATGAAATCGTGGGAGCGCACCTGGTGGGCGCGCGCGCAGGCGAGCTGCTGGGCGAGTTATCGCTTGCCATGCAGCATAATCTCACACTTAACGACATCTTGAACACCATCAATGTCTATCCCACCATGAGTACGGGCATCCAGCAGACCGTCTTTGAAGCCTACCTCGCAGGTTCCGCCGCGGCGAGTAACCGCAAGATTGTGCGAACAATCAGTAACCTGCGCCGGTAATCATTTTGCTCCTGGCTGCTTGTTACCGGACTGCTTGCTCTGCTGCTTTTGGGGTGGCCGGAAATAGCGCACGTGAGAGCCGATGAGCGAGACGAAATAGGCCAGCACTGCGCATATTACAATCGGTATAAAGAGTGACCAGTAGACTGGCAGTTTCGCATCCGCGTAAAGTATCAGCTCAACAATGGCGAATAATAAAAGACAACCAGTGGTCAGCAATGTTACCAGTAAGGAAAAACGCGCTCGCAGGTGAGCGGCGATCATTTTATTACGCAGTTCGCCCTGCTCGCGAATGCGATTTTGCTCTACATAGATTTTTTGCCGTTCATAGGTGAGCTTCTGGTGCTCCTGCGCCAGTTCTTGCTCGAGCAATTCGTTTTTACGCTGCGCCTGCCGCATCAAAGCCAGTAGCTCGGCTACATGCTGATCTTCAGTCTGCTTAACCTGAAATTCCAGCGTTTTGACCACGTCATGCAAAATTGGTGGGGTATGTTCGGGAGAAAGCACCATCGTCTGCGCGGCTTCCGTCACCAATTTAGCAGCCTCTTCTTCAACAGCATCGTGAAATGAGTGGTAGAGTTCCTGATAGCGCTGCTCCATGTCTTGCAACGCCTGCTGCTTTTGATTAAGTTCGTCCATCATCTCGCGCAGGTGGTTTTGATACTGCTCGATCTCTAACTGGTGACCTTTGTGAATGGTGTCAACTTCTTGCTCAAATCGCGCATCTATTTCACTATACTCCGCAATACGGCGCTGTAACTCATCCACTTCGCGGCGCAGCCTGCGATTCTCATCGCGCAATTGGGTGATCTGGCGGGTGCTCAATTTACCAACCGCCGCGTCGCTGATTATGGCGGGCAGGACATCAGTTGTGCGATTGCGTTTCTCGCTGAGAATTACTTGACGGCTGAGGTGGCGCGCATAGCGTTCATAAGAATCTATCGATGTATTGCCATTCTCTTGATGTGTTGACATCGTTTCTCCCCTTCATGCCTGCTTGCGCGCAGCAAATGATTGTATTATATGTTTCGATCTTAATGCTAACCCAAACACTATACTCTCTCTGTTGCAATTATGCACACATCCAGGAATTTTTGCAAGGGTTTTTTTGTAAAACCAGGTCACCCGGCCGGCGTTTTCGTCCTGGTTGGACTGGGCGTCAGGGTAGGAGGCGACACCGTTGGGGAGCCGCCAGGCGTTGGTGAGCCAAATGGAGAGGCCGTCGGTGACAAAGTACTGGTGGAAGAAGGTGTCGGTGAAACGATAATCGCTGTAAAGAAAGCGGGCGATGAAAGATTACATGTGGAGCCGGTCTTCGGGTCGGTAAACATCATCTGCACCAATACCACGTGATTGATGGCGCTCGGTTGCATAGTGACCGAAAACACGGCCAATCCATCG
>DATGGW010000110.1:0-5956 GCA_035308345.1 Ktedonobacteraceae bacterium
GATGAAGAGATGCGCGAGGCGGCTCGCTGGCTGTGGTTCGAGATGGGTGTAGCCGCCGAACTGAGTGGAGCGGCAGCCGTGGCCGCGCTGTTGTCGGGGAAAGTATCCCCCAGCCCATCAGAGCAGGTCTGTGCGTTGGTCTGCGGCGCTGGCACCGACGGGATTCCATCTCCGTCATAACTCGTTCAAAACACGGGCAGATAGCGTTCCAGTTCCCAGGAGTGGACCTGGCGGCGATATTCGGTCCATTCGATATTCTTGGCCTCCAGAAATCCCTCGTAGAGGGAGTCGCCGAGCGTCTCGCGAATCAGGGAGCTTTCTTGCAGCGCCTCCAGCGCCTCGCCCAGCGTGGCGGGCAGCAATGGAGAACGGCGGTGTAAGCGTTCGTTTTCTTCGTGCAAAAAGAGGCTCTCGTCCATAGCCTCTGGAAGGTGCAATTTGCGTTGGATACCATCCAGCCCGGCTCGTAACATCACTGCTAATGCCAGGTAGGGATTGCAACTGGGATCGCAGCAGCGCAATTCGATACGAGCCGACGCTTGCCGGTTGGCGCTGGGACGTGGGACGCGAATCAGCGCCTCGCGGTTGACCCGTCCCCAATTGATGTAGACGGGCGCTTCATACCCAGGCACGAGCCGTTTATACGAATTGACCAGGGGAGCGAGGATGGCACACATAGCGCGTGCGTTCGCTAGTTGTCCGGCGATGAAATAGCGTCCCACATCCGAGAGACCATATTCTCCCTTCTCATCGACGAAGGCATTGGCGCCTGTGCCGTTCACGAGCAGCTGCTGGTGGGTGTGCATGCCGGAGCCGTTGATACCGAAGAGAGGCTTGGGCAAGAAGGTAGCGTACAGGCCGTGTTGTGCCGCAATCGCTTTAAGAACGTATTTCGCCGTCATCAGCCCATCAGCAATGGCGAGGGCGTTCCCGATCTCAAAATCCAGTTCGTGCTGCCCCGCGGCGACCTCGTGGTGGCTGGCCTCGATCGTGATATGCATCTGCTGGAGCGCCTGCACCATCTGCCGGCGGACGGTCGCGGCCAGGTCGGTTGAGAGGTCAAAGTAGCCGCCGCGATCATGTGGCAGGGGAGTAGGCGTTTTGTCTTCCAATTTCAGCAAGAAAAACTCCAGTTCGGGCGCGGCTGAAAACTGGTAGCCCATATCCTGCGCCTGTTGTAATGCCCGTACCAATGTTGCGCGTGGATCGCCGTCAAAGCGTTCGCCATCAGGCGTGCGAACATCGCAGATCACGCGAGCAACCACATCTTCATCAGGATTGGCCTGATCGGATAGCTGGGACGGTTGAGCGGGGTGCGGTAATATCGTAGCCTGTGGGCGTACCTGCCCTGGTAGGATGGCAAAGGTTGCGAGATCGGGAAAGAGGTACATATCGCTTTCCGCAACCCTGGCAAACCCTTCCAACGAGGAGCCGTCGAACCATTTGCCGTGCGTCATGCAGTCAGGAAATTGCTCCACTGGAATAGTGACGCATTTGGCCATCCCGACGACATCGGTAAATTCCAGGTTGACGAAGCGCACCTGCCCGGCTTCTATCTCCGCCAGCACGCGCTCCCTGTGTCCTTGATGCTCCTGCTTTGCCATGATACTTCCGCTCCCTTCCGTTCTTGCTCGACCACACAATGTGGGTAAGGATTATTATAACAGAAAGGGCAATATGGAGGGGTTGTGCGAATTGTGGGCGATGCATTTCATAGCGCAGTGTTCCAATGAGTGCGATGATGTCCAGCCCATCCTCATGGTTTCTTACACCGCAAGATTCGCGGACCCGTCCCGGGCAAAGGCACGTGCTGGATCGCGCATCAACCAGATATAGCCGTCTTCCAGGCCGGGCTGTGTGGGTACAGCATGCTCTAGCGAAGCAGGTTCGCCTACGACACGATACTGTACGGTCGCGCCCATATTCATCGTAGAGACAACGGTCAGGTCTCCGGTGGGCTTGGAACCCTGTGTCGTAATCGTCCAGACCTTGCCCGTAGTTGCGGTGACGAGATCCGTGACCGTTCCCTGAAAAATGACATGCCCGCGCTGCATAATCGCCAACTTCTGGCAGGTCTGAGCGATATCCTCAACAATATGGGTTGAGAGGAGAACGATGCGATTGCCCCCCAAATCGGCCAACATATTGCGGAAGCGAATACGTTCCTCAGGGTCCAGGCCAGCAGTTGGCTCGTCCACAATCAGCAGTTCGGGATCGTTGAGCAAGGCCTGGGCAATGCCAACGCGGCGTTTCATGCCACCGGAAAAGGTCTTGAGTCGCCGCTTCGCCACGTCGGAGAGCGCTACCAGTTCGAGCAGTTCGTTCACGCGCCTCTGGCGTGCCTGGCGATTGTCAAGTCCTTTCAGGATGCCAATATAGTCGAGAAACTCATACGCGGTCAGATCAGGATAGACCCCAAGATCCTGCGGCAGATAGCCCAGGATGCGTTTGACCGCAGTGCGGCCCTTCTCAGTCGTCGCGTTATGCGAGCCGATGCTGAGCGAGCCGCTGGTTGGACGCAGAATGCCCGCCAGAATACGCATCAGCGTGGTTTTACCAGCACCGTTGGGTCCAAGCAGACCGTACATGCCGTTGGGAATGGTCAGGTCCAGGTTATTGAGTGCCTGAACGTTGCCACGATAGAGCTTATTCAACGCTTTGATCTCGATATCCATTGAGAGAACTCCTTTAGTCGAAATAGGTTCAAAAGGGAAGGTGTTTCAGCCATTCTAGCTATTGACGGCTCAGACGCCACTGCATGAGTCCACTCAAGGTAAGCAGCACCAGGACGCTTATCACGAGCAGGAGCGCGATGCTGGAGATACCCTGGGACACCGTCGCGGGCGGAATCTGGTTGCCGGTATTGGCCAGGAACTGTGCCTGAAAGAAAGCCGAGGCCGCATAGCCACCTATAGGCGTCAGGATGGTACCGCTGAGTGTGGGAATAGCCGTACCTGGCGGGAAAAGATTGCCCCAGAACCAGTAGCCAACAAAGAGGAACTGGTAAACCGGCGTCCAGATAAACAGCGGACAGGCCAACGAGAACGCGCCAATAAACAACAGGCCCGGCAGCATCACCGAGGCAAAGGCTGCCAGCGCCCAGAGCAGTGACATGAAATTCCCGGTTGAAATGAGCATGTAGAGAATCCCGCCGAAATAGATGAGGAAGATGGGCATCATCGTCGCCAACACCGTGCCCAGATATTTGCCAGTCAGGCGCAAACTGAGCGGTACAGGCAGCGTTGTCAGTAGTTCCTCGACCCTGGTTTTGCGATCACGCGGCAAACGATCAGCTAGCAGTACTCCAAAGAGAATGGGCAGGACGCTATTCAATTGGTTGGTCCAATTGATCACAACATCACGCATAGGATAATGACTCACCTGTAGTAGCTCATCGCGTAACTTTGGTGGGGCAATCAACAGAATACCCAGCAGGACCAGGAGAAAAAAGCCAAAGGGAATCCAGAGCGCACGACGATGAATCTGCATACGAAATTCATAGCGCAGGACCCCCCAGAAGGTGGAGAACTGGTACATAACACTAATCCTCACTTGCGGTTTTCAAGAGCCCTTCTGTGCTGCGCAAGAGCAGCCAGCCGAGCGGGATCAATAGGAGAGCGGTTAGCAGGATGATCTCACGGTTGGTAAACCAGTAATCAACCTGCGGAGACAATGTACTTGTAAACAAATAGAGTGATTGTTTCAGCCAGTCCGGGAAAAGGAGTGGGAGACCAAACACAAACATCGAGAATATCCAGATGCTACTCAGAAGCATGATGCTGGTCGCGCGGCTACGCGTCACTTGCGCTATCACAAAGCCAACCGCGCTGAACCAGAGCAGCGTTGGCAACCAGATCAACTGTCCGGCCAGAAGTTGTGAAGGTTTGGCCCAGGTCGAGATCTGCCGTGGAAGAAACCAGAGGTTGAAGAGAGCGAGTACAGAGCTGAAGAGCAACGTAATCAGCGCCGCCCAGAGGAGCGTAATGAAGAGGCGACGCATAATAGTCGACGCGTAGGTGCGCGGCATGGTCAATAGCAATTCGACAGCCGGGTCATCCGTGGTTACTGTGGTGACTAGCAGACCAACCACCAGAGGGAGGATAATCTCCAGGCTAGCGGTGAAAAAGCGTTTGATCTCGGTGTCAACTACCTGCAAAATCAGCGCGAAAATACTCAGACCAAGCGCAACCAACACCGGTGTGAGCGTCACACGCCAGCCAAGCAGGCGCAATTCATAGCGGAAACGATCCACAAAAAACCTCCAGAAGAGATGCTGACGTTAGATCAGCTGCAAAGATGGCTCCAATAATCAGACCCACGACTGACCCTTGCCAAAGCGCTGTTAACATGATGAATACCACCTTTTTCGTCTTTTCTCTCCCGAACATATTCCTCGCGTTTCGGATTAGCAAAGTTTTGGCAGAGCAAGAGATATTCCAAAACTGACGTAGGATTGACAATGCCGGGCAAAGTCCGGGTACAATTGCAGATGTAAAAGCCGACTAGCCCGGTAAACGAGTTTGCCGGGGAGCATAGAAAACCGCCAGACCCACACAGAGCGCCGCCAGCAGCAGGAGGGCGGGATTGGTAGACACCTGGCTCCAGTTCACAAAGTGAAGAACAGGCAAGAGTGTAGCTACTTGCTCAGTTGGAGCAAACTTCTCCAGGACGATCACAAGAGCCAGCAAGACTTCCAGCAAAAGAGTCATCTGCACGGCCAGGAAAGCGCCTGTCAGCACCGAAAGCAAGAGACTAAGTGATGACAGGCAGAGCAGTGGAACCAGCCAGAACTGGACAATCGGCCAGATGCCCCCTCCATTCACCACCGCGACCAGGGCGGAGACACCCAGGGCCAGCAGGATATTGTACCCGAGTACCAGGCACAGGCGAAAGAAAAGCACTGTGCGTAGCGAGGTCGGAGTGCCAAGCGCTATCTCCATGCCACTATCATGCTCCTGACCATAAATGCAGGCAGCACCAGTCGCCGAGGCAGCCAGAACCAGCAAGGTCAGGATGCCCGTCGAGAGTGTGATGCTGTAAAGCGGATAGACGAAAAAATTGATCAAGGCCAGCGCGCCCCCCAGCAACATGACCAGGGCAGTCACGGTCCAGATGCTGCGATGCATCACCGAAACTTGCTTCCACAACACGAGCCAGAGATGGAAGAGCGCGTGCCGGAATGCGGCTAACGCGCGCGTCCATGCTGATCCTGTTTGTGCCAGGTTCGGATGAGCGGTGAGCGTCTGGAGCGAGATACTTGCTGCCTCGCGTACACGCTCACTGCGATCTTGCAGAGCGGCATGAAGCAGCGATTTCGTGCTAAGCTGCCCTTGTTCGCCCAGCCTGCCCAGAGCTAGCACAGCCATCTCGCGCACCTCCCAGGCTGAATCTCGCAACGCGAGCATGAGTTGTTCAATTGGGAAGCGCGTGCCAAAGGTTTCAAGAATGCTGACCGCTGTCGCACGCACCAGGCGATGGTCATCCTGGAGCGCGGACAAGACAGGGTCAATCTCGCCACGTTGACCAAGAGAGCGCACCACGGCTGCGCGGATCTCCCAACTGGGATGGCTGAGTGCCGCCCGCAGTTCCGCGACAGATAAGCCTCTTGCGAGATACGCGTGATGTTGCTCAATACGGCCCATCACACCAGAGAGAAGGTCTCGTGGAACCGCGTGTGTCAAAGATTCGTCTATGCCTGCTTGTCGTTGGATCTCTTCGTGTTCCATCGATCGTTCTCCCTTGCTCTCTGTTCTGGCGTATTCAGCATGGCGCGCAATTGGCGTACTCCGCGAAAGATCGTTGATTTCACGGTCCCCAGTGGCTGATCCAGCATCTCGGCAATTTCCTGATAACTGAGAGAGGCGAAATAGTAACAGGTAATCGCCACACGAGAATCTTCTGGCAGTTGCCACATGAGCATTTCCAGCGCCTCTCGCTGCTCACGCTGCTCAAACAG
>DATGGW010000111.1:0-5447 GCA_035308345.1 Ktedonobacteraceae bacterium
TATCAGCGATGGCTGGGATCGTGGTGACGCGAGCGTGCTGGAGGTTGAAATGGACCGCTTGCAGCACAGTTGTCATCGCCTGATCTGGCTGAACCCACTCTTAGGTTCGCCGGAATACCGCCCCCTGACCATCGGTATGAAGACGGCCCTACCTTATATCGATAATTTCTTGCCGGCGCATAACCTGGATAGCCTGATAAAACTGGGTAATCTGCTGGGAACCATAGATGATAGTAGGCCCTCGCGCAGCGCTGCCGCGCGGCGCAAAGCTGTTGCCGCGTGGAGCAAAGGGTTGATTTAAAAGGAGGTTACAAATGCGAGATATTATGCCCGATGTTGAACGCTGGCGAGAACGCGGCGAAAAAGTCGCCATCGCTACAGTCATCAGCATGGCGGGTTCCGCGCCGCGCGGCCCAGGCGCGAAGCTGGCCGTCAGCGAAAATGGTGAGTTAGCCGGCTCCGTCAGTGGCGGCTGTGTTGAACCGGCGGTCGTGCATTCCGCTATGGAAGTTATTAAGACCGGCAAGCCGCAGATGCTTGAGTTTGGCATCAGCGAAGAGGAAAACTTCGAGAAAATCGGCCTGGCCTGCGGCGGCACCATCCACGTCTTTGTCGAACGTTTAGATTGGTAATTTGGTTATAATGTAGGGACGCGATTTATCGCGTCCACCTACGCTTGGTGATGTCCCTACGTGGACGCGATAAATCGCGTCCCTACACTGATGGCTGCATTAAATAACATAATTCCATAGGGGCGAACATAATGCACGAACTCTATGAAGAACTAAAAGACCTGCTAAAGCAGGAAAAAGGCGTTGCCATGACGACCGTAGTGCGCGGCGAGCAGGTGGTGGGCGCAAAAATGCTTGTGTATCCGAATAAGAGCACGCGTGGCACGCTGGGCAATGCTGCTCTCGATAGACAGGTTATCGAGGATGCGCAGAAGGCCATCTGGACGGGCGAGGCGCGCACGCTCACCTATGCCATCGAAAGTGAAACGGGCGCGCTGGCCTTAGACGTCTTCATCGAGGGTTTCCCACCTCCTCCCACGCTTATTATCGTGGGGGCCGGGCATATTGCCATCCCCCTGACCATTTTTGCGAAAACGCTGAATTACCGGGTGGTTGTCATTGACGCGCGCGCCGCCTTTGCCACGCGCGAGCGTTTTCCGCAGGCTGACGAACTAATTGTAGAGTGGCCGGACGAAGTATTAGAGAAGATGGATCTCTATCCATCAACCTCAATTGCTGTTTTGACGCATGATCCCAAGTTTGATGAACCGACCCTGAAATTGGTGCTGTCTCGCCAGGTAGGCTATGTCGGCGCGATTGGCAGCCGCAAGACAAAAGCCGAACGCGACGAGCGCTTGAAAAAGCAAGGCTTGACCGACGAACAACTCAGGCGCATCCATGGGCCAATCGGGCTGAACATCGGCGCAAACAACCCCGAAGAGACCGCCCTGGCAATCATGGCCGAAATTGTAGCTATGCGGCACGGTAAAGACTCTTCAGCAATCCTCGACTGGAGCAAGAAATGATGTGGTACCTTCCAATGTGCTGATTCGTTTTGAGTGATATGAGGTAATATGGGATATAATAGTATCCAATGAAAATTTATATATATTGAATTTTTCTTTATCCATAACATGAAAGGATTTATTATGCGCATCTGTAAATATTGTGGCGCGGAAATACCCGCTGATGCGAGATTTTGTGGAATATGCGGACGAGTACCCGTTGACCCTCAAGCAACGGTAAGTTATCCTTCCCCAGATGAGCCTGCGCAGCCGTCGAACGCGCCGTATCCTGTAAAATATTCAAATCGCAAACCCTATCAATATACTCCATTGCCGCCAGAACCACAGCGCAGACTTCAGCCGCAGCCGGACTGGCCGGTGGCAGAACCTCCCAAAGCATACAATCAACAGGGAAGTGCGCGCCCCGCGTCCTGGCAGCAGGGGCCACCTCCTGTTCAACCTTATGCCACGCCCAACGCGTCACCCTATCCTGCGCAGCCTCCGCTGGTTATTGGCAGCGCCAATTCTAACCAGCAGGGAAAAGCTCCGGGGCGTCCACGCCGCAAAGGTTGTATGATAGGATGTCTGAGTGTGGTCGTTTTACTGGTCGTGCTGGGGACGCTGGTTGTCGTCACATCACAGAAGGTGCTGGCATTCGGCTCGGCCATCTCGACACAGTCCCCGCTCAGCTCGCAAACCGATTACATGAATACCAGCGACCGCGTCAACATCTTGCTTATGGGTTATGGTGGTGCTGGTCACGACGGCGCCTACCTGACTGACTCGCTGGTGGTCATGAGCCTGATTCCCAGCAGCCACCGTACCACGCTGCTCTCGGTACCGCGCGATCTGTGGGTGCAGTATCCTCCCAATTCGGGAAACTACACCAAGATTAACGCCATTTATACCCTGGCCTCGAATGGGAACGCTAACCCCGTCGCCGGTGGCAATGCCATCGCGCAAAAGGTATCGTTGGTCACGGGGTTGAATATCCAGTACTGGATGAGTATCAATTTCACGGGTTTCCGCAAGTTTATCGATTCCATCGGCGGCGTCAATGTGAATGTGCCGGATGCCTTTACTGCTAATTACCCTAAAAATGATGATCCGAGTGTCAACGCGAGCTGGATTACCGTTCATTTCGCTAAGGGTATGCAGCACATGGATGGCGCGACCGCTATTGTGTACGCGCGCGCGCGCTATGTGCTCGATAATCCTGCGGAAGGTTCCGACTTCGCGCGCTCGCGCCGACAGCAATTGATTATGCAGGCTGCGCTGTCCAGATTGAAGGACTGGCATACCTGGCCCAGCATGTACAGCGCGCTTGATGCGTTGAAAGGGACGCTCTATTCCAATCTCTCGCTGGCAGATCTGGCATCATTCGCTCTCAAGATGGATTTGACCAATGCGCATAAACTGGGTCTGACCAACGATAATGTGCTGGTTGACACGGTCTCGAGTGACGGCCAGGCTATCCTGCTTCCCAGGAATAATGACTGGCAGGCTATTATAGATTATGTGAAGCAAGGATTATACAACTGAACGCGGCGATTTATTACACCGGGAGGCGTAGCTATGACTCAGCGCAATCCCCGCATGATCGGAGGGCTTTACCAGGTGGGCCAGGTGATCACCTCCGGTCCATTATTGACGATCTATTCCGCTTATAACCGCAATACCGGTGATGTGGTGGGTTTGTATGTCATCGAATTGCCTCCTGCGATGGATGAGGAGTCTGCTCAGCGCCTGTTGCAGCCCCTTGAAAGGCGCAAGCTGGTGCAATCTCTGCACGCTATTCATGTGTATGATTGGGGCATCGATGGTGCGCGCGCCTATATTACCACTGACCCGCCGCGCGGTATCACTTTGCGCCATGTGCTGGATACGGAAAATGTTGATCTACGCCGCGCCCTCGAGCTGGCGCGGCAAATGGCGCGCGGCCTGGCGGCTTTACAGGCGCAAGGTATCGTGGATATCGATATGCGTCCTCAACTGATCACAGTCGATATCGTGGGGGAAACCGATCGCGCGCAACTAGATGATATCGGCCTGCGCATGCTGCTCAAAGAGATGGGCTATACGAGTAGCCAGCGTGTGGACGACATCGGCTATCTCGATCCTCGATACGCCGCGCCTGAAAGTATTGAAAACGGGCCGATTGGCCCCTGGAGGGATGTCTACCAGCTCGGTCTGCTGATCTATGAAGCTGTCACCGGACGGTTGCCTTTCGTGGGACGCACGCCCGCTGAGACAGCAATGATGCAGAGCTCCAGCCCGCTTCCGCCTATGGCACAGTTCAATCTTGAAACATCCCCGCAATTGCAGGAGCTGCTAGAACGCGCCCTGGCGAAAAATCCTGCGCAGCGCTTCTCCAACGCCGCTTCTTTGCTGCATGCGTTAGAGGCTCTGCCCGTCCCTGTTAAACCCTTTGTCTACCAGGGAAATGTTTCATTCACACCTCCTGTCGGATCGCTTCCTGCTATGAAGAGCGGCGGGCTGACCTCGGAAATGCCTTCTGCGCCGGCGCAAGATAATGTAACCCTGATTGATACGCTCATCGAGGACAATAGTATCCTGGCTCCCGCGCCCGCGCCCGCGAACAATCCATCCTCTGCCGAAGAGGAAGAAGATGCTCTAGCCTATCTGTGTTTTGAACCCGATGGCGGCGAGACCCGGCGCTTTGCTATCAAAAGTAATTATGTCGTGGTGGGACGGGTAGACCCAAAACGCGGCCTGTCTCCTGAAGTCGATCTGAGTCAAATTGACCCGACCATGACGGTTTCGCGCCAGCACGCGCGTATTCGTTATGAGAAAACCTTTTTCTATATCGAAGATTTGAAGAGCCGCAATAAGACGCGCCTGCGCGAGTTGACGCTGGCTCCGTTAAAGGCGGAGTTATTGCAGCATGGTGATGTGGTGCAATTTGGCTCTGTACGCATGATATTTAAAGTGCCTGAGAGAAGTTAAATCCATGAGAGCCTGAGGCGGTCAAGCACGCGCTTGATTGGTCCCTGGTTCCAGAACTCCTCGATGCCGAGTACGCGCGTGGCGCGGATGTAGATGAACAGGCCGGCAGCCAGTTCCATCAGCAGCTTAATGATGGCAACGAGCGTGCCACCGCCGCCTAGAGCTTGACCGGGGTTAGTTGTGACCAGCAGGTGGTCAAGGACAAAGCGAAGCACCAGCAGCGCCGCGCCCATTGCCAGCGAAGCCAGCAGCACTCTTCCCACGAAATTTCCCAATTCGCGCAGCCTGAGATCTCCTATGCGCTGGTGCAGCAGCCACAACAGCACAAAGGCTTCGAGCAAGCCTGCCAGCGAAGTAGAAAGCGCAAGCGCGCCCAGCCCCCATGAGATATTCGTTACCACTTGAATAAAGAGGATGCTTAAAGCGATCTTTAAGATAAATTGAGCGATACTTATAATGACCGGCGTTTTGCTATCGCGCATGGCATAGAATGAGCGCGTCAATATTTCGACGCAGGATAGACCGGCCAGGCCGAGGGCGAAAAATGCCAGCGGGATGGCCGTACTCTCGGCGCTATTCAGTGTATATGCGCCATGTTGCAGTAATACCTGGATAATAGGCAAGCCCAGCACGATCAGTCCCACACTCGAGGGAATAGACATAAAGAGGATGCTGCGCAGGGTATCCTGGATAATGGCGCGTACCCTGTCCATGCGTCCCCTGGTCACATTTTCGGCCAATGTTGGAAAAGCCGCGGTGGAGATAGCCATACCAAAAATGCCGAGAGGCAGCAAGACCAGTTGCAGCGCCTGGTAATACTGCGTGATGTAACCGTTTTGGTCGGATGCTTTAAGCGCCAGGAAGACGACCATCAATAAAATCAAGCCGCGATCGACGAAAGTTGAAAAGTAGAGCATGGCGGCATTGATGATACGCGGTACCATCTGGCGGCCTATCTGTATTA
>DATGGW010000112.1:0-5385 GCA_035308345.1 Ktedonobacteraceae bacterium
GTCGGATTACCTCGCGAGTCCAGTATCTCGCGCGCAATTACATCTTCGACGGTGGTAATCTCATGTATCGCATTCGACATAAATAAAAACCTCCGGTGTAACAAAACCTCTCGCGGGAGTATTGTACACCGGAGTCTCAAATAAGGGCAAGTTTACATATTCGTATCGGCATCGACGTAGATAGGAGAGGGACGGCGAATGAGCGAATGACGCGGGGACGCGCTTGAGAAAGCGCCGCGCAAGGTATTGGTATTGTTGTTGAATGCTGGCTGTACCGCTGGCTGAACGTTGGGCGTTTCGCCTGCATTGTTCGTTGAGGACTGTACTATCTCCAATCCCTGGCGCAGCGTCATCATATCGCGCATGAAACAGGCCACAGCGGAAGCCGCCGACCCTTTATCTTTAGAGAAATCGAAGCGCCGCGTGGTTCCTTCTCCCGCCACTTGCGCCGCGCGCGCCATAGGGTCGGTCGTTTTTGCGGCATAAGCATCCTGAAAAATATCATCCCAACTGCCCCACCTGCCGCGCAGGGGCTTCCAACCAAGCTGACTATCGCTCACCGTGCGCCATTTTTCCTCGGTGAATTGCATCCAATCGTCCAACAGGCGAGAAACGGCAGCTAACTGCTGGCGTAATCGCTCTTCCTCCTCGGATGGACGCTGTGGGAATGTCTGTGGGAAGCCGTCGGTCGTCTGCTGGCTAATCATGCCATCAGGGCCAATTTGTGGGAAGCCCATCGGCATAGGTTGCCCGTTCATGCCTGTAAAACCGGGGAGCGCGCCAGTTGGGGAGCCTCCAAAAAAGCCAGAATTGCCTGTTAAAGCGGCAAAATTGGGAGCAACCTGCCCGTTGGGCATATTCAATAAGGGTATTTCGGTGCCAGCCGGGAGCTCACCAATTACCTGAATGCCGCTCGCAGCCAGCGCGGGACTCATACTCAGCACCGTCGAACCGTCGGGCAGCAGCATTCCTTCTGTTAAGCCTGGTATGCCGCCGATGACGATCTCTTCGTGACCCACCGCGTCAAGAATACGCCATGCCAGGCGTGGATGCCTGATGGCCCACCACACACGACGCATGATGAAGGTACTGGCAAAGGTAAAATTCACGACCAGCCAGACCACACCACGCACGGCCAGCCAGTTGACGAGCGCGACCACGATGATCCAGTACCAGGCGTCATGTTGCCCTGCCTCTTCGATGAAGGTGAGTACTGCTGCTACCGTCAGGCTGGGATCGCGCAAAGGATTGATAAAATCAAGAATGCGCCAATACCATGTTCGGTCTGTAATCGCTTTCAAAACGCGCTCCTCTCGACACTGCCGCTGGTCCGGCAGGCCGACGTTGATTCAGCTAAACTGAGTTGGATTCTCTCAATATATCAGTAATGTATAACGGATAAAGTAGAAACTGTCGTATACTCCGGTACTTTGGTACCGTCATATAGAGCGTTTTTGTATCTCCAACAATTCATAGATGCCCTGTTCGGCGAGCGCGATCAAGGCGTTCATCGTATCGTGGCTGAAGACACCACCTTCACCTGTGCCCTGCACCTCGATGAATTCATGTTCGGCAGTCATTACCACGTTAAAATCAACGTCGGCGCGCGAGTCTTCTTCGTAACAAAGGTCGAGTAGAATTTCGCCGTCCACTACGCCCACACTCACAGCCGCCACTGCCGTTTTCAATGGGTGCGCGGCCAGCACACCACGTTTGACAAGCTGCGAGCAGGCGCGATGCAGGGCCACGTAAGCGCCAGTAATCGCGGCGGTGCGCGTGCCACCGTCGGCCTGGATGACATCGCAGTCTAGCGTGATAGTGCGCGGCCCCAGTGCTTGCCTGTCTACTACCGCGCGCAGCGAACGCCCGATCAGCCGCTGTATCTCCTGCGTGCGCCCGCTCATACGCCCCTCACGCTCGCGCGCGCTGCGGGTATGCGTGGCGCGGGGCAGCATATTATATTCAGCAGTGACCCATCCCTCACCTTTACCCTCAAGGAACGGCGGCACTTTCTCCTCGACGCTGGCCGCGCACAGTACGCGCGTCTTGCCTGCCTCGATCAACACGGACCCTTCAGCATAGTCTAAAAAATCAACGGTGAGTTGCACCGGGCGCAGCTGCGTATATGAACGCTGGTCAATACGTTTCATGATTAGCTCAAACCTTTCTCTATAGTATTATGCATCAAGGCAGGAAATAATGTAGCGATTTAACCTGATAGTAATACCACCACGACCGGGGTCTGTGAATTATTGGCAGTGCGACCATGAGGGTCCTTACACGGGTAGGTTTTTTTAAGAAAGGAGCCAGCGAGGCTGTCATCCAGAGGCTCCCGGCACGTTTCAAAAAACCTTCCCGTGTAAGCTGCGAGGGTGGTCCCTACTGTACACGAAAGGACGGGAATGCTCTGTAAACGTATATAGTAGGGGCGACCCTGGCGGTCGCCCTGGCTCCCGGCCCCCGATTTGTGGCGGAACCTCCTCCTTATCTTCAATAGGCAAAGCCACGTTTAACGTAAGATTGTCCCACCTAAAAGACTATTTTTAGTGCCATTCTATGGTATACTTCAAACAGCACCTATCCGTTGGATATACGATTTCGTGATGTCCGCGATATGGTGTCAAGAGGCCGCATTGACTCCCAACTGATTGCAGTTGCAATGCGCGCACCAAGCGACAGCTCTATGGTTTTAATGACGTTACAAGAGCGAAAAGGAGTTACCTTCATGGCGCGTGTCAAATTCGAGCACGTTTACAAGAGCTTCAACAAGGTTGAAGTGGTTCACGATATCAATATGGATATCGTGGACAAAGAGTTTCTGGTGTTGGTCGGCCCTTCGGGGTGCGGCAAAAGCACCTGCCTGCGTATGATCGCGGGCCTGGAAGACGTGACCTCCGGCGAGATCTATATTGGCGACAGGGTCGTTAACAATGTAGACCCCAAAGATCGCGATATCGCGATGGTCTTCCAGAACTACGCTCTCTATCCCCACATGTCGGTCTACGACAACATGGCCTTCGGCCTCAAGCTTCGCCATATCCCCCCCCAGGAAATCAAGAAGCGTGTTGAAGACGCGGCGGATATTCTCGGCCTTGATAAGTTACTCAAGCGCAAACCTAAAGAACTCTCAGGTGGGCAGCGCCAGCGCGTTGCGCTGGGCCGCGCTCTCGTGCGTTCCGCGCAGGTGTTCTTGTTGGACGAGCCGCTCTCAAACCTCGATGCTAAGCTGCGCGTGCAGACGCGCGCGGAGATTTCCAAGA
Source organism: Ktedonobacteraceae bacterium (assembly GCA_035308345.1). Lineage (GTDB taxonomy): Bacteria > Chloroflexota > Ktedonobacteria > Ktedonobacterales > Ktedonobacteraceae > CF-113. The sequence goes on from DATGGW010000112.1 coordinate 3,261, forward strand.
TTCACCAGCGCGTGCAGACCACCTTTGTCTACGTGACGCATGACCAGACTGAAGCTATGACGATGGGAACCAGAATTGCTGTGCTCAATGCCGGCTTCATCCAGCAGCTCGGCGCGCCGCAGGAACTCTACGATCATCCAACCAACCTGTTTGTAGCCGGCTTCATCGGTTCTCCGGCCATGAACTTCTTTGACGACATCAAAGTGATTGCCGATGGTGATTCGACGAAGATCACCATGGGTGACTCTGGTCAGGTGGAAGTGCCGCCGCTTTACGCCCAGAGCGCGCGCGATGCCGCCGGCAAGAAACTCATTCTAGGTATTCGCCCGGAGCACTTTTCGGATATCGCGCTCTTGCCTGAAAATGCGAGCAACGGCTCAACCTTGAACGCTCCCGTCGAAGTGGTCGAGCACCTGGGCAGCGAATTGCTGCTGTACATGACCGCCCAGGGAAAACAAATGGTAGCCCGCGTTGATCCGCGTTCCAGCGCGCATGTCGGCGAGAACATCAAGCTGCACATCGACGCTGCCCAGATTCACCTCTTCGACGCCGAATCAAGTTTGGCGATCTTCTAAACCATTCTCGCTGGCGACAAACAAAAAGGCAGGCCACGCGCCTGCCTTTTTGTCACTCTGATTCACTTCATCCTTTGACCGAGCCGGCCAGGATGCCGCGCACGAAGTAGCGCTGCAGAGAGAAGAATACAATCAGCGGCAGGGCCATGGAGAGGAAAGCCGCCGCGGTCAGTATCTGGAAGTTTTGGCCATAGGTGCCGACCTGGTCGGCCACCGCCAATGTGATCGGCTGTACGCTCGGGCTGCCACCCAGGAAGATCAGGGCGACCAGCAGGTCGTTCCAGACCCACATAAACTGGAAGATGGCCAGTGACGCCAGCGCCGGCACCGACAAGGGCAAAACAATGGTCCAGAACGTGCGCCAGGTCGAGGCCCCGTCGATATGGGCCGATTCCATCAGATCTTTGGGCAGTGCGGCGAAAAAGTTGCGCAGCAGAAAAACCGCGAAAGGCAGGCCAAAGGCGGTGTGTGCGATCCAGACCGCGAGGTACGTACCGGTCAAACCGATCGCTGAGAACACGGTGTAAACGGGTCCAAGCGCAATCTGTGATGGAACAACTAGCAGCGCGACCACGCCGAAGAAAAACCAATCGCGCCCCGGAAATTTCATCCAGGCGAAGGCGTAGGCCGCGAACGCGCCGAGCAGTATGGGGAATATCGTCCCGGGTATAGCGATGATCAGGCTATTGATGAAGGCCTGGCCCAATCCCTGCGCCTGGATGACATTCTGGTAGTTCTGAATGGTAAAGTTCCAGGGCGGTATCAGTCCCTGCCACCAGCCGGTGGTCGTGATCAGCTGAGGTGGACGGAACGACGCAACGAAGAGGCCAAAGGTTGGTACCGACCACAGCAGGCCGATCACCACGACGAGGATGGTGAGCCCAGAGCCGGACCAGCCCTTCAGGTATCTGCCTTTGGCCTTTTCTTCCTCAGCCGCGCGGACCAGCTGTGTCGCGATCGCCGGCGTCCCAGCTTGCCCTGTTGTCACGGGAATCTCTGATGTGCTCATCGTGTCCTCTCCTGTGCTCGCATTCTGCGAATGTTGATAACCATCACCGGCAAAATCGCTATGGTCAGGAGTATGGCAAGCACGCTTCCCACGCCAGGTTGATTATCAAGGAAATATCGCTGGTAAAACTCCATGGCAACCACGTTTGTACCATAATGACCATCGGTATTCACATAGACGACGTCAAAGATCTTGAGAACATTGATAATCATGGTAGTGATGACGACGCCCAGGGTCGGGGCGATCATGGGGATGGTAATACGCCAGAACATGGTCAGGCGGCCCGCGCCATCCATCTTAGCTGCCTCGATGATTTCGTCGGGTATACCTTTCAGCGCCGCCGAGAGAATCACCATGCAAAAGCCCGTCCACATCCAGACGTAGATGGCGATCAACCCGAAGGTAGCAAAAGTGTCATTCTGGAGCCAGGCCTGGGCTGGCACGTTGAAAAGTCCCAGGAAGGCGTTGAGCAGGCCGTAATGGTTATCATAGGCGAATACGAAGCCCCAGATGATGGCGGCGGCTGTAAAGGAGATCGCCA